>CATPAT010000001.1 GCA_955652155.1 uncultured Chthoniobacterales bacterium
CCCATCGCCGGTTGGCAAGCGAATCAGTTTATCTTTCGCTTCGGCGGCGCGGAAACAATCAGTGCTCCGGACGATGCGGTTCAGTTGCTGCAGCGATTCGACCTGGTCATTGACGAGCAGTTTCGAATATCCGACCACGTCAATTAACAAAAGGTGCGCGATCTCAAGCTGTAGATCGGGCGGTAACTCAGCGGACATAGGTCGCGGCTGTGAAGCGCTCGTTTCGGGGATTCCCTATCATCACAACATCGACAGACGCGGTCGAGTCTAATTGTTAGGCGAAGGAATCATTGATCCGGAGAACGAAGAACCGTCGCCCGGCGCCTGCCTCCGATGCCAGAGGATGCCAGGTCCAAACGCGGCCAGGTTTAATACGACCATGACAGAGGCGAACAAGTACATGCCCATGGTAATGCCAACGCCGACGTGCATGAGCAAAATGGCTATAAGCCACGGGCGGCGCAGTCTGCGCTGCCAAATAATAAATGGATAACCAATTTCTAATAACCAAACCGCTACACCAGCGATCGGCAAAAAATGTTTAAATCGGAGGAGGGTCTCCGCCGAAATAAGATCGAATGGCGGCCGAGTGAGAGCGCGCCAAAGGTTCGTCCCGTTCCACCAGCCCGGACCAAGACACTTGGCAATTCCGCTGAACAAATAGATCAAACACATGTGTGTTTGTAAAACCCGACGCCAAAAACCGAGCAGGTCTTGGTGTTTGGGACGCCACTTGCACCATTGCCAATCTACGCTGAGGTGATCTGGAAGCGGCGACAGCATCAGGTAAAAAAGGCCAATCGTTGTCAGATTGTCCATGCCGTAGGAAAGAAGATCGGCGCTCTTTACCGCGGCGAGATGCAGAAACCACGTAGCAATTGCGGCAGGCCGGCTAAACAATCCTAAGAGCAAAAAGCAACCAGCCGTAACGAGGCAGTACCAGACGAAGGAAAGAATGCTCAGTTCGCTCAAGCCCAAATGGCCGCCAAGCCCTACGATCCAACCCAGCCGCGGTATCAGCGGGCTTTCCAGCGCAAGTATTGTTTCGGAGAGATTCCGACTGATTAATCCTCCGTTTCCGGTCAGTAAATAGGTCCAATCTTTCCGTATCGACAGACAATAAAGGACCACCTGCAATCCCAACCCGAATCTTAAAAGAGCGAGCCAGTTATCGGATTCGGGAGGGAATAGAAATCCAATGAGACGTTGTTTCCAAAATTCGATTCGTCTCAAGGATTTGGCTGTTTTGACCCAGCAGGTTGAAAAGCAAAATCGTAGGAATACAGAAACTCACTCGACTCGCGAACACCGTGCTCGAATTCCTCCGCAGTGGGCAGCATGACAACGCCGAAAACGGCACGAATCATGGTCGCATCTGAATGCTCTCGCCACACGGCCAAGGCGAGCATCTTAATTATTAGTTCTCGCAGCGGGTCGTACTGCGGACGACCGATCTTATCCAACAACGTGACCACGCGGAGGCCGCTCGCATTAGAGCTTACCGCCGGAACCTGCGATTCTGTTCGCCCGTCGGGATAATGTAATTCGAAAACGAGTTTACACGTTCCCGGCACGTTCGGCGCAAAGAATCCATAGCCACTTTCGATGCCTGCGAGATGGACATACGTGGTCACGCTCCTTCGTAGCGTAGTTGGTGCACCAGGATTTTGCAGAAGAATGCTCGAGCCAAGGTCTTCCGCTTCTTCCCAGTAGGAATTGAAACTATGCGGGAAAATTGTCCGACTCTTAGAAAGAAACCAAAACAACTCGCGGCACGAAACAACGCCGATAAAAAAGAAATGCGCCGCAAAGAACGCCAAATAAAAACTCTTACGACGCAAATTCTTGGACTGAGAACGACTCGCGGTAAGCCTACCCGCTTTTGTATTATTGGAACGCAGCGTCTACCGCTGCGGCCTGCGCTGGCGTGTTAAATCCAGCTGCCTGCGTCACATTCACACCACCACCGACGAGGATGAGCTCTCTCGTGGCGTCGTCCACCGACGAACTGCTGGTCGTAGCGCATCCGCCGTTGTCCAGTTTAGTTCCCTGGTCGCTGGCACTCTTTTGTACGGTCAGGCAATAAATTGCTTCATTGTCATCCAAGAGCTGCTTAAACGCAGCCGCGTCCGCGTTCTTAAGCTGCTTTGCCTTGGCCCACTGGCGCTTGTTCGGCGCGCCTACAATGGTGTCCGGTTTCTTTGCGAATGCCTGAAAGGCAATGATCGAAATCAATCCGATCACCAAGGCCACCAAAAGCTTGAATGCTGTAGAAGTTCTCATAGGACTGCCGGTTTGACCTACCAAGCGACAAATGACAAGCCCAAAAATGGATTCCCAAAGTTGTTAGGCGGACGTAAGTGAATCGGCGATCGCGATCCGTTACTTAATCGAGCGATGCCCGCCGCGTCACCGTTACCGCAGCGTAGGCTGCGTCCTTCAAAACAAACTTCCGGATTTCAATGCTGATTTTCCGGATCCGAAATTTACGCAGAAGGTGCGACGCCAGATCGTTGGCCAGTGTTTCAAGAAGTTTGGGCGACTGCCGGGACAGAAACTGTTTCGCTTCCTGACAGAGCGCAGAATAGTCGACCGTTCGCGCTATCGCGTCTTGGATGTCGCGGAGATCGCGCGCCGGCCAAAGGGTGATGTTGAGAACAAGGCGCTGGCGTCTGGCTCGTTCGGCTCGCGGAACGCCGACCCGCGCAGAGACTTTCAGCTGCTCAATATGAATTTGCTGTTCGGCGCTAACTCTCATTTTTTTTGGAGTCCTAACATCTCGGCGAATTTCTTTCTAACCGACAAATTCCGATTTTGATAAGTCTTTCAGGAACTTCTACCGGCAAATCTCGTAATGACAAAATAAAGACGGGACTCGCCTCAGAATGAAACGGCTTTGTTCTTACTGTACCGTATTTGGGCTTGTCAGGCGCAACCTCACATTTCATCATCGCCGCCAGTGAAAGTCGAACCGGCAGGCAGCGATATGCTCAATTTGAACCGGTTCCAAACGACGCGCTGGAGTGTCGTCCTTTCCTGTGCGCAAACGAGCGAGACGCAGGACGCGGCGCAGAGAGCGTTGTCCGAGCTGTGCCGCGTATATTGGCGACCGGTTTTCGCATTGATCTGCCGTCGCGGGCATTCAGTAACCGACGCCCAAGATTTAACGCAGGATTTTTTTGTCATGCTACTTAAAGGCAATTTGCTTTCGTTGGCCGATCCAGCACGCGGCCGCTTTCGATCACTGCTGCGGACGGCGGTGGAAAATTTTCTGAATGACAAGCAGCACCTCGCCCGACGGCAAAAACGTGGTGGAACGCTACAATTCGTGGCCTGGGATGACTGGATGGCGGAAGCTCCGTCGCTGCTGTCGATCTACGGACAAAAGTTAAAAAGCTGGCCGGCGGAGCGAATCTTCGATGTGCGCTGGGCGGCAACCGTGGTCGAGCAGGCGCTGCGTCGGTTAGCGGAAGAATGTGAAAGCCGCGGTCGTCTGCGAATGTTCACAACTCTGAGCAAATATCTGAGTCTTGAGCGGGTAGAAATTTCGTATGCGACGCTCTCGGCATCGTTGGGCGTTCCTGAGACCGTAATCAAACGAGTTTTGCATCAGCTCCGTGTGCGCTATCGAACCATTTTGCGCGAGGAAGTGTCGCAGACAGTGGCCAACCCGGCGGACGTCGACGACGAAATTCGCTATTTGTGCGCCATCCTGGCCAGCTCGCAGTAAATCGGGTTGTGGATTTTTCAGGTCTTACGGATTCGCCCGAACGCTCCGCGCAAGATTGCGCGCGTTGCCAATGTGGCTCGCTCGCACGCGTCGCTTCCGGACTCTGCGTTAGCTGTTTATTGCGCAGTGGCCTTGGTTCGGACGAAGCGAACATCGAGGATTTCGACGCGCTTCTCGCGGCGGTCGATGTCCCGGACCGGGACTGGCAACTGGGTAGCTATCGTATCTTGGAAGAAATCGGTCGTGGCGGCATGGGGGTGATTTATCGCGCGCGGCACGCGCCCTCGCGGCGAATCGTTGCCTTGAAACGAGTACTGAATTATCACAGCGATTCTCGGGAGACCCTGACGCGATTTCAACGCGAAGCCAGAGCAGCCGCCAGCCTCGATCATCCGAATATCCTGCCCATTTACGACGTCGGCGCGACCGAAGACGGGCCTCCATTCTTCACTATGAAATTCGCCCCCGGTGGAAGTTTGCTCGATTCCAGGGAGAGCTTTCGCGTTTCGCCACGGCATGCTGTTCAATTGATCGCAACCGTCGCGC
>CATPAT010000002.1 GCA_955652155.1 uncultured Chthoniobacterales bacterium
CAAGACAGTTACTAACGGCCCCATTGCGAGACAACTTCACTGAGCTTGCCACTGACCCCGCCCGTGGCTTATCTCTTTCTCGTTAGGCCTATGCATCTTCGACAAACTTACGATGTCGGCATTCGAAGGCACCTGGCTCGATTTCGCTTTGCGAGACTGTGGCAATAACGCCTTTATCATCGTCGGTGTTGCCACTGAGATCGGTATCGATCCGACTATCCGTCACGGCGCCGATCTCGGTTACATTCCTGTCTTCGTCAGTGACGCATGCGGCGCCGGCAACGAGGAAGCAGCCAAACGTTCGATAGAAAATTTCAAGTTCATTGGCGACGCAATCATCACCGATGCAGAAACAATCTGCGCAATCTTCCGACGTGCTTCCAAAGAATCATGATCTTGACACGAAAATTGCAGGCACAATGACGGTATTGTTTGCGCTTCAATGTTTCCACGTGCTATTCCTGGGTTTGCACGATTGGATTCCGCTGGGGACGCTCGATGACGTGAAGGCAGTTCGCGCGGCCAACCCGTTCCACAAACTCGTCGCTGGGACGCTCATCAGCCTTACCCCCTTTGCAATCGGACTCGCCGGCAGCGCCATCTACTTTGGCAGAGCATGTCCGGCGTGGCTGTTCTGGTGGCTTTGGATCAGCTACGGTTTTCTATTCGTCGGTGAGTTGACGGCTTGATGGATTCCGTACCTCTTTCGCTCAGAACCAGAGCGCGCGGCACGCTATCACGTGATGTTTGGAGCGACGCACGCTTTCCTGCCCGAGCGCAACGGCATCCGGCCGAATACGCTGCATGTGATCCTCCACACAATGACGCTCGCTACATTGGTTGTCCTAGGCGTACTTACCGCACAACAGAGGTGGCCAAACTTCTGGTTATTCCGGGTTACCGGGCAAGTGTAAGTCTGGCGCGTCTAGAATCGCTTACCGAATTCGCGTCGAGTCGAAATTCGTCAGTTGCGAGCCAACCTTCGACAACGGATTGCCAGTCCGTATCCGCACATTCAGATGGCGGGTAGGCGTTAACTAATCTGTAACTCGACATTTCGCTTCATTTCAGATAGAAGTGAGTGATCCGAACCCTCCCGAACAGATCCCTGATTCTCGCGGCATCGCTGCTCGTCATTTGCGCCGGCTTCACGACTTCAGCTGAGATTTCGCTTTCGCCAGATCTGCGCGCCGACCGAGGGAATGAAAGACTTGGGCGCGGTGATGTAAGCGGGGCGCTGGACGATTTTGCTAGTGCAATCAAGATTGATCCGCACTGTGTCAAAGCGTACCTCGGGCGAGGGATATTGGGTCTGCGTCTCGGGCGATTTGATGACGCGATAGCTGATTATTCGCGCGCGGCCGACATCAATCCCAAGTCACGAGAGGCATTTCTTGGTCGCGCGATGAGCCGGCAAGGCAAAGGCGACTATGCCGGTGCCGTCACTGATTTCACAAACGCAATTAATTTGGCGAAGAAGGATCCCGCTATTTACGAGTCGAGAGCCGACGCGCGATTTTTGGCGGGAGATCTCGATGGTGCAGCGGCTGATTGTCGACAGGCCTTGGCACTTGATCCGCGTGACAGCGGGGCTTTGAATATTTCCGCGCTCATCTCGGAGAGAAAACACAATTTCGCGGAGGCGTCGAAAGCGTGTGATGCCGCGATTGCCATCAACGCCAACGACAGCCTGGCCTATGCGATCCGCGGGATGCAACGGGCGAACATGTATGATTACGAAGCTGCCATCGTTGATGAAGATCACGCGATCGAGATATGGCCGGGAAATGCATATGCATATGCGGGCCGGGGCTGGGCTCATTGCAGAAAAGGCGATATTGACCAGGCGCTTGCCGATTCGAACAAGGCGGTAGAAGTGGACCCGAACAATGCGGTTGCATTCATGACGCTTGGCGTAATCGCGGAACGCCAAGGCCTGACCGAGGGGGCATGGGCCAACTACGACAAGGCCATTCACGCGGCTCCATGGTTTGGCCGCCCTTACGTGCTGCGAGGCGCGCTCCGATTGAACAAGAGAGACTTTAACGGTGCGTTGGCAGACTTAGACAAGGGGATCGAACTCGATCCCAGTGAGCCTTTGGGTTTTGCTAATCGCGGCAGCGCGCGACAGCAAACAGGTGATTTACAAGGGGCAAAGCAGGATTCGCTCAAGGCACTTCAACTCGATCCTACAAGCGCTGTCGCGTACAACACTTTGGGAGTTATTAGCGCTGTTTCTGGGGCTGTCGATGAGGGTATCACCAACTTCACAAAAGCGATCGAGCTCGATCCGAAAGTCGCACCCCCTTACCTAAATCGCGGCCGTGCCAAGGCACAAAAAGGTGATTACGCCGGCGCGCTGGGTGATTTGGACAAGGCCATCGATATCGATCCAAAGGAACCGATCGTTTACTACTTGCGCGGCTCAGCTAAGGCCGCGCTGCAAAATTTTGACGGAGCCATTGCCGACTTCACTCTCGCCCTGACGATGAAGCCCGATTTTCCTCAGGCCAAGGCGGCATTGGACAAAGCGAAAGTTCATCAAAAGATCCAGTCCCCGTCATTTTCAATTAATGCTCCATCATTCAATCAGGCGACGGCGGAAGCATCCAAACTTGATTTGGCGACGAAGCAGTCAAAGGCGCCGATAATTGGAGGCCAGGCGAGCCAATTACTTACCGATGCGTCATTGGCATACGGTGCTGGAGAATACGATCGCGCAATTGACCTGGTGGACTCAGCTCTGGCGGTGGTCAAGCCGGACAAAGCGGCGCCGGCTCTGTTAATTCGCGGGCGTGCATACTTAAAGAAAGGAGAACTGGACAAGGCCGAGCGCGATTTTAACGAGGTCACCGATCTGGACCCAAAGCAGGGTGGAGCGTACATAGCTCGCGCCATCATTTACAATCGGAAGAAAGATCAGGCGAAAGCACTTCGGGACCTCGACTCAATATCCTCGCTTAAGCTCAACAAACCGGGCAGCGCGCTCAATGGGGTTGCGTGGGTCCGTGCAACGTTTCCTGAGCCAGGACTTCGCGACGGCAACAAAGCAACTCAAGAGGCATTACAAGCCTGTGAAGTGTCGCAGTGGCAAGAATCCGGTTACATCGACACCTTGGCAGCAGCCTATGCCGAAACGGGAGATTTTGAGCGGGCACTAAAATTTCAGGAACAAGCGCTGGGGATGATGGCTCCCGAGAACCCGCGGCGACAGAACATGGAGAGCAGGCTTGCCCTTTACCGTGATCACAAGCCGTACCGCGAAGATCCTCTGGATCACTAATCGAATGATAACGTCTGCGGTGGTGACGCGGCTTATTTTCGGTAGATCAATGGAGTAGGAATCCGTGGTTTGATAGAGAGGATTCGGCGAGCCGAATCCACCGCGTCGTCGGGCGGCATCAAACGCATTTCCTGTAGAGGGGCCTGGGGGCGTTCTTCGGCGTGTAAGTCTGGCGCGTCTAATGTAGTTAACTGTCGATAATTCCTGTGCGGATGGAGATGCGGTTGCGCCGAATTCGGTCGCAACCCAACGATTCATTCACGATAAACGCGCAATCCGCAGATCTGCTATTAAGCGAGCTTACTGCTGAGGGGTCTCTCCAAGCGTAAACTCTTGCCCCGGAGTATTGTTTTGGGGCGTCGCCGCCGCCGCTGCTCTTTTTGCGACCCATCTGGCTCTCATCGCAGCTGAGAGCTGCGCACGTCGTTCGGGTGTGATCTGGCGTTTTTTCTTCACTTCCTTGAAAGAAATCCGTCCGCTCGCGACCGCAGGTTTGGGCGCGGTCTTTGCCGTTAGGCGTCGTTGATTCTTTTGAAGTGCAGCGACCCTAACAGGGATAAGAGCTTCCCGAGCTCCAGCTGCGCGTTTCCGCTTGGTCTTAGCCAATCTCGCCGCCTCCGCCGCTCTGAGTTTTTGTTTCAGGCTTGCAACTTTCTTCGCACCTTTTTGCAAGCGCGCTTCAAGCCGTTGGATCTTTTTGGTGAGCCTTTTAATATTCATACGCAGGTGGTGACTCCGTCGGACCGCCGAGACGAGTGGGTATCGATTTAATAACGGAATCCGACAAATGTCACGTTATCGTTCTCCCGTACGACACCGGATGCCATTCGAGGGGAGGCTTTTAAGCCACGAGACCATCCATGGGGCGAATGTGTAAGTCTGACGCGTATAACCCACTAAATACCTAAGGCTTGAGTAATTTTTAAAAGCTTTAAAACTAGGATTTGTGCTAGTTCGAGTAAGTTTCTGACGCCAGGGTGGCGAAATTGGCAGACGCGCCAGACTTAGGATCTGGTGGAGCAATCCTTAGGGGTTCGAGTCCCCTCCCTGGCA
>CATPAT010000003.1 GCA_955652155.1 uncultured Chthoniobacterales bacterium
CGATGCCTCGAGCTTGCCGTTGATGCTGTAAAGCGGATGCGCGACCGCGTGCGCGATCTGTGCGCCCTGTAAGTAGCGCTGGAGAGAGAAAATATTGTCCCGGACAATGACGATGTCCTGGTGCTGCTTTTCGGTGATGCCCCAGACTAAAAGGTGAACCTTGCACGGATCTTGCGGAAAATAAGTCGTAACCTCCTCACTGATGAACGTGTTCGGCAGATTGAGAATCTCCAGACAACCGTCGATTGTGTCGTGGTCGGTAATGGTGGCGAAACCCATTCCGCGCTCGAGCAGTTGTCGACGGAGCTCGCGCGGGTCGGAATAGGAATCGGGAAAATCAAACCGCCGGAAAAGCCATTCTTCCGAGCGCGCACTAAAACGTGAGTGAATGTGGAGGTCACATTTGCTCATATATATTTAGAGGCCGCGTCTGAGCCGCTGCTCGGCGATCCAGTCCTGATACGTCGTCGGCGTCCTGCGGCCGTCGATATCACCGATAAGATCGACAATCTGCCGCCAGATGGCGGGATCGGAAAAGTCCGGCGGATGAATAGTGAGACGCACGAGCGGTTTGCTCTCGAGGGCGCGGCCCAGCGCTGCGTTCCAAGCCAGACTGACCGCACGTCGCCAACTGTTACGAACGCTGTAAACGACCGATCTCGCCGGAAATGTTTCACCGGAGCGCAAATCGCGCAATGTTCGCAGCCGAGTCGTATATTCCATTTCCGCATCGCGCGCTGCTCGTTCCCCTTCGCTACTCAGCAACCACGCCGGCGCGACGAAACCGTGTGGTTTTAACCCCGCGCCGAGAAATTCGTCCCGCGCGGTTTTGATTCGCCGAAAAGCTTCGTCGTATCCGAGATCATAAAATTCGCCTTCGCCCTGGGTATAAATTTGCGTCACGAATCTCGCGACCAAGCTTTCTTGCGCTCGCGGCGGGCGTTCATGAAAATATCCGTGGATTACGATCTCATGCCCGGCTGCTTCCAAGTCGCGCAGCCAGGAAACGAATTGTCGATCTTTCATGGACGCGCCCTGACGATGGTAATCGGGGACAACCAGAAGCGAGCAACGGCGAACTCCTTTTCGAGTCAGCTCGGAAACAATCTTGTCGGCGATCGGTTTTGTTGACGGCGCCACGTCGTGAACGGAAACAATGAGATAATCTTTGGTCGCACTCGCCGTCGCGACGACGGGCAGAAACTGCGTAGCCACAGCCGAGGTCATTCTCCCAAATTTTCGACCCCACCTTCGGTGGGAACAAGCGGAAAGTGGCTAGCCCGCCATTTGCACGATCGTCTCGAAGTCCTTCGCGGCTAGCGGCATGACCGACAAACGCGATTGTCGAACGAGTGCGATCTTCTTCAGCGCTGGTTTTGTTTTAATTTCGCGCAGCGTGACCGGTCGACGCAACGGTTTGATCGGAATCAGATCAACCGCGCTCCAATCGCCTTCTTTCGCCGTCGTATCGCGATAAGCAGTGCGCGCGACTTTTGCAATGCCGACGACCGCTTTGTCTTCGCCGCTGTGATAAAAGAGCACTTCATCTCCCTTGGACATGCGACGCAGATTGTTGCGCGCGGCATAATTACGCACTCCGGTCCAACTTGTGCCGCTATCGGCCACAAAATCGGACCAGGGGTAATCGGACGGTTCTTGTTTCACTAGCCAGAAATTTTTCATCGCTTCAACTTAACGCGGTTCGACAATTGTCGATCTTTGTTTGAAGATCGACATCATGGCGCGCTTGCCTTTTATCACGTTCGAAGGGTCGGAGGGCTGCGGAAAATCGACCCAGGTGCAAATGCTGGCCACGCATCTTGAGATATTGGGAGTTCCTTTTCTCATAACCCGTGAACCAGGTGGAACTGCGATTGGCGAATCGATCCGTGAGCTGTTGCAATTCGCGCCGCAAAGTGCGGGGATGACCCCGGAAACCGAGCTGCTTCTTTTTGAAGCAAGTCGTAGTCAGTTAGTACGCGAAGTGATCAAACCCGCGCTCGAAAGTGGCCAATGTGTCATCACCGACCGTTTTTTCGATTCCACAACCGTTTATCAAGGGGTCGCCCGCAAACTGGACCGCAAAATTGTCCGGCAATTGAACGCGTTCGCCGTCGCCGATTGCGTTCCCGACATTACATTCCTGCTCGATGTTGATCTAAAAACGGCGCAATCGCGGATGCGGCAGCCGCGCCGCCCGGACCGGATGGAACAGGAATCGGGCGAGTTTTACGAGCAGGTTCGCGACGGTTATCTGGAGCTTGCGAAATGGCAGCGAGACCGAGTTGTCGTCATCGAGGGTTGGAAATCGCCGTCTGATATCGAGAAGGAGATTTGGGAAACGCTGGTGAAACGGTTTCCGGAGCTTGCCGCGAAATCCGAAGTCAACAATCAACAATCAGGAATCTAAAGGATGGCTTTCACCAGGAAAGCAGCGATCGGACTTTTGCGACGCGCGCACGAACAGAAACGATTGGGCCACGCCTATTTAATTTCAGGACCGGCCGGGAGCGGCAAACGGGAAGTGGCTGCGGAATTGGCCAGCACTGTTAATGGAACAGACGCCGGCGATGTTTTTTCGTCAAAGGCGCGCGAGATTTTTGTGGCCGAGCCGGAATCGAAATCACGCAGAATTCTGATCGAGCAGATACGCGAGCTCGAGCACGGTCTGCAGATGCGCGCGGCGGAGGGCCGCCGGAAAGTCGCGATCATCGCCGAAGCAGACCGTCTTCAGCCACAAGCGGCGAACGCATTTCTGAAAACGCTGGAAGAACCTCCAGCCAATTCGCTTTTGCTTTTGCTCAGTGCGTTGCCGGAAGTATTGCCGGACACGATTGTGTCGCGTTGCATTTCCATTCCGCTGTCGGGGAATGGCGAAGAAATTGAAATTCCGGAGCGCGCTGAACTGGTTGAATTGCTCCGCGACGCTACTCACGAAAAGAACTGGAGCATCCAGCAAGCTTATCGTGTCGCGCAAGGCATGCAGTCATTGCTTGGCGAAATCCGCGAACAAATTAAGGCGCAAACTGCCGCGGCGTTGAAGAATGAAGAGGCGCGTTACCGGAATTCGACCGACGGCGCATGGCTGGACGATCGCGAAGATTATTACAAGGCGCTGGCGGAAAGTCTTTACATTCAACGTCGCGCGGCACTGGTGGAAGTGTTGCTCGAGTTTTGGTCGGACGTGTTACGCGCGTGCAGCAAAGTCGCCCGGCGCGATTTGTCTGCGGCAAAAAAGGAAACCGCCGCGCTGGCGGACCGTTTTAGCACACCGGA
>CATPAT010000004.1 GCA_955652155.1 uncultured Chthoniobacterales bacterium
GTTTACGCTCGCGCCCGAGTTCGTTAAGCGCGGCCACGAGGTCGTAATGGTGTCGCGGAAAATGCCCGAACTTCTGCGCGAAGAAACCATCGATGGAGTCAGACATTTGCGCGTTGACGGTTTCGACACGCCGCGCTTGCTCCTCTGGCTGAAATTTCTCGATCTGATTTATTCGCTCCGGGCGAAGTCGATTTTGCCCGAGGCCGACATCATTGTGACGAACACATTCTGGCTTCCGATTTTGCTGCGTGATTCGAAGCGCGGCAAAATTTATGTGCATGTCGGACGCTATCCCAAAGGACAGATGCGTTTTTATGGCAAAGCGGCGCGGTTACAGGCGCCATCGCACTCGATCGCACGTGCGATCGCCTCGGAAGCTCCACGGCTCGAACACAAGGTCACAGTCGTTCCATATCCGGTAACAAAATCGATCCGCCAAAGGACGGATTCGCCAGAGCGAACAATTACCGCTTCTCCAGCGGCTATCGGCGATCGGGGAAAAATCATGCTTTTCGTCGGAAGAGTGCATCCCGAGAAAGGCGTCCATCTTTTGGTCGAGGCGTTCGTTAAAGGCGCGCGGAGTGCTTTTGCTGATTGGAGATTGATGATCGTTGGCCCAACCGGAACGCGACTTGGTGGTGGAGGCGAAGCCTATTTGGCTTCGCTTCAATCTGCTGCTGGGAAAGGGGAAGGAAAGGTTAGCTTTACCGGACCGATTTTTGACCCGAGCGAACTCGCGTCCGTGTTTCGTAAGGCGCGACTCTTTATTTATCCGTCCTTGTCCGAGCGCGGCGAATCGTTTGGGCTCGCGCCGCTTGAAGCGATGGCGGATGGTTGCGCCGTGTTGGTTTCAAACCTTGATTGCTTCCACGATTTTATTCGCGACGGCGAAACTGGCTTTACTTTTGACCTTCGCACAAAATCCGCCGCCAATTCGCTTCGCCAAAAGATGGAGACGGTGATCGGCGACGAAGAGTTGCTTTCGCGCGTGGCCGAAGCCGGTCATCGCAAGTCAATCGAGTACTCGCCCGAGCGCGTGGCCGATCTTTTCCTCTCCGATTTCAAGCAAGTGCAGGGTCAGCCAGCCTAACGATGGATCTCACGAATTCGCAGCGCATCGCCAAGCTCGCCGGCCACCTATTGCAACATCCGGGCAACGTTCCGCGCTACGTCACGCACAATCTCATTACCCGGAGGGAGCCCGTCGAACTCGAGCTGCCATGGTTTTCGTACGCGGCAATCGATTTCCTTAAGGGCTATCTCCGCAGCGAGATGCAGGTGTTTGAGTTTGGCAGCGGCGGCTCAACGTTGTTTTTCGCGCAGCACTGCAAATCCGTCACGAGCGTGGAGGACAATGCCCACTGGTGCGAGATCGTTGCGGCAAGACTTGCGCGTCGCGAAATCGAAAACGTCAATGTTCGCTACCTGCCGGTGGCGTTCACCAGTGAGGAAGAGTTCCTAGCTTCCGAATATTTGAAGGCGGTGCGGCAATCTATCTTTGATGTGATTGTGGTCGACGGAACCGAATGGACAGCCAATGTGCGGCCAATCTGCTTTCGTGCGGCGGAGGAACAAATCGCACCTGGCGGCATCATTGTGGTGGACGATTCGTGGCGCTATCGCGAGCTGGGGCGGGCGAATCGCGCGCACGGTGTCAACATTTTCGAAAGTGTAGGGCCGGGGCGTTTTGGCGTGACCAGCACGGACGTGTATTTTTACTGAGCGAGAACTGTGTCTAACGAAACCATTGTCAATCCAGCCCAGAAATCGGCCTACGATTCACCGTGGCCAATGAGTCAACGATTTCTGCGGGTGCTCTGGGAATTTTGCTGGACGCTCTTTTGCGTCTGGACGCCGAAACCCCTCAATGGATGGCGGCTGTTTTGGCTCCGCGTCTTCGACGCCAGGATCGACGGGACCCCGTTCGTGCATCAGCGTGCGCGCATTGCCATTCCGTGGAATCTGACGCTCCACGATCGCGCTTGCCTCGGCGACCGTGCCAATGCTTATTCGTTGGGCGAAATCGAAATCGGCGCCCGCGCCACGGTCGCCCAGGAAGTTTATCTCAGTAGCGGTACCCACGATTTCGATCGGCCGGAAATGCCGCTGGTCGCGGCCAAGATTACGATTGGCGAAGACGCATTCATCGGCGCCCGCGCCTTCGTGTTGCCGGGAATAACGATCGGCGCGCGGAGCGTGATCGGCGCTTGTTCGGTCGTGACTAAGGATGTTCCGGAGAACGCCATCGCGGCCGGGAACCCGTGTCGCGTTATACGATCGCGACCTCCGTCGGCATGAATTTCTCCGCCCTGTCTCGGCACGGGGCTTTCGTCGTCCTTCTCCTTTTTTACGGCGCAATTCTCGCGCTTCAATTCAATCACGGTCTGGCCAGCGGCGACGGCCACGGAATCGTGCGGACGACTCAGGCGCTTTTGAACGGGGGTCAGCTCGACGTTTCGCGGCCTCCCGGTCATCCCACGACCGAGTTTTATCTCTTTGGAGCGACCGGATGGATTTTAGAGAAAGTTTTCGGCGTCGAGTTTGACGACACAGTCTATCTCGTTTGCCAGGCCGCCGGCGCGCTCGCCACCCTCATCATTTTTTATAATCTGCTATGTCATCTTGGCGCGACACGTGTGCGCGCTTTCTTGGCCGCGATCTGTTTGGCTTTTTCGACGCAATTCTTTTTTAACGCGATCGATGGCGAAGAATTTGATTTCGGGCTCGTGTTTTTGCTCGTCTCGATGCGGTTATTGGCTGCTCAACCGGCGAAACCGAATTTTGGCCGGCTGTCGTTGTCGATCTTTTCTTTCGCGCTCGCGACTGGTTGCCGTCCTGAGCTGGTCTTCGCCGCGATTATTTTCCCGATTTATTGCCTGCTTAACCCAGAGCCGGGCCGGAAATATGCGCTAGTCAGTGTCGTACTTTCAGCGATTGCGGTCTCCTTCGTCTGGATTCCGATCTTGTTCATGGGGATTCGCGCGCCCTACACGGCCGGCATGAATTTCCGAGAATCGATTCTTGGCGGCGTTTATCGGATCACCTTTCAAGCCTTTACGCCGCCAGTATTTCTTTTGCTTTGCTGGACGCTAGTCGGCGCGCTGCGGGAGTGGCCACGGCAAATAAAATCCCGAAATTTCGTTTTCACGATCTCGTGCGCTGTTCCCATTATTTTCTTGGCGATTTTCTTTCTCCATCCATCGAAGGCCGCGCATTTGCTGGTGGCTTTGCCGTTTCTTTTGTTGCTCGCGGTTGATCGATCGCTGGCCCTCGTTCTGGCGCTCACCCTTTTTACTCTGCTCGGAGCGGTCGTGAACATCGACATCTTCAAGGATCGACAATTAGCGCGCCCGTTTTTCGTATCGGGGAGTTATTTCCAAGCCGTCTATCAAAAGCCGTATTACCGATTGAACTACCTGCGGA
Source organism: uncultured Chthoniobacterales bacterium (assembly GCA_955652155.1). GTDB lineage: Bacteria > Verrucomicrobiota > Verrucomicrobiia > Chthoniobacterales > UBA10450 > AV40. The sequence goes on from CATPAT010000004.1 coordinate 3,424, forward strand.
AACTTTTCAACCAGTGCCAAGACCGCCCGGCCCTGATCATTGGCAACGCATGGCCGTGGGACTTTGAATACCAGGTCGAGCACGCCAACTTTCCGTTGCACGAGAAAGATTTCCACGGCGAAATTAAAAAGGATATTCCGGCGTTTCTTTCCAGCGGGGACCACTGCATTCTTTTGCCACCTGAGGCTGCTTATGAAATTGCATTGTTGGCCGAATGGCAGCGGAAGGGTTACGCCATGAAAATGGACGCGAAACTCTATCGCACCTTGTTTGCGCGCTACGACGTTCACTCAGCTATTTCGTCAGCGACGGCCGACGTCGGCGGGGTTTCCTTTACTTTGTTTCGCATCGATTGATCACCCCCCATGCCGGAATCGCTCGCCATCATCGTTCTCACGCAAAACGAGGCCGGTAATTTGCCGCGCTGTTTGGAATCCATCGCCAGCTTCGCTGAAGCAGTGGTAGTCGATTCCGGCAGCGACGATGGCACTCAGGAAATCGCGCGGCAGGCCGGCGCGCGCGTTTACGATCATCCGTTCGACTCTTTTGCGCGGCAACGAAACTGGGCCCTCGAAAATTGCGATCTGAAAACGCAATGGACTCTGTTCCTCGA
>CATPAT010000005.1 GCA_955652155.1 uncultured Chthoniobacterales bacterium
CCGACCAGGTCCGCGTCTTGTTCGATCGAACCCGATTCGCGCAAATCGCTCAATCGGGGTTTGCCGCCAGTACGTTGTTCCGGCTGTCGATTCAATTGCGCAACTACGATGACGGGAATCTTCAATTCTTTGGCCAAACCTTTCAGGCCAGCGGAAATTTCCGAAATTTCGAGCTGTCGATTGTCCTGGGCCCGGCGCGATGTCGACCTCAGCAATTGCAAATAATCGACGACGATCAGTTGGACATCTTGCTGTGCCTTTAGCCGGCGCGCTTTCGCACGCAATTCCAAAATCGTCAGGCTGGCGCTGTCGTCGATGAAGATTTTTGCTTCCGCGAGCTTGGATGCGGCCGCGGTCAGGCTCGGAAAATCGCGCTCACCCAAAAATCCGTCGCGCACCTTTTGCAAATTTACGCGTGCGCGAGAGCAAAGTAGCCGCTGAACAAGCTGTTGACTGCTCATTTCCAAGCTGAAAACGCCGACCGGCAGTTTTTCGTTGATCGAAACGTGCTCGGCAATGTTCATCGCCAGGGCGGTTTTTCCCATGCTCGGCCGCGCTGCGATTACGATCATTTCCGCGGGATGCATCCCGCTGGTCATCCGGTCGAACTCGACGAAACCGGTCGAGATTCCAGTGATGCCGCCTTTGCGCTCGTAGAGTTTTTCGATCGACTCGATCGCTTCCATCACCTGGTCCTTCATCGAGAGCATCTGGCCCTTGAACCGGTCCTCGCCGACCGCGAAAATTTTCTGCTCCACTTCGTCGAGAAGATTGCCGACCTCGTCCTGTTCTTCGTAAGCGCGGCGCACGCTTTCGGTCGAAGCGGCGATAATTGAGCGCAAAATGTATTTGTCCCGGACAATCTCGAGGTAATAGCCGACGTTGGCAGCGGTGGGTACGAAGGTGAAAAGACTCGTCACCAACGCCGCGCCGCCGACCGTTTCCAATAAATTCCGATCACGCAGCACTTGGGTGAACGTAATCAGATCGATCGCTTGTCCCGCGTTCCAAAGATCGACCAGCACGCTGTAGATCGTTTGATGCGCCGGGACGTAGAAGTATTCCTCGTTGATTTTCTCGACCACTTCGGCGATTGCGTCACGCGGGGAAATGAGCATCGAACCAAGCACGCCCTGCTCGGCTTCTACGCTGTGAGGCGGTGCGCGGTGAATATCCTGCGCAGAACCTGTTGGCGAAGTGGGAAAAACTCTTCCGCCGTTCCCTCCCGGCCTGCCTCGGCCGGGCCCATTGCCCGATTCTTTTCGAGGCTTCTCACCCGTCCACGAGGACGATGGTTGAGTCGCCATTTATTTTGTTTCTTTTTTTCTCCTGAAAAACGAACGGTGTTTTTTCTCAGGCTGCTCGGCTCCGGCTTCCGCCGCACCACGCGCGCGCGATTCCTCCGCCGATTTTACATCAAAGGTAAATTGCGCGGTCACGTCGTGATGAAGCTTGATCGCAACTTGGTGCTCGCCGGTGTCCTTGATCGGCCGTTCCATGACAATTTTGTGACGATCGATCTGCAAACCTAGCTCGTTCTTCATCCGCGTCACGATGTCTTGGGCAGTGATCGAACCGAAAGCTTTTCCAGATTCGCCGGTTGCGAGTGTGAATGTCAGCCGCGCTTTTCCGATCTTGCGCGAGAGTTCCTCCGCTTCGTCCAATTCGTGTGCCTCGCGTTCGGCGCGCTTCTTCTTCAGAGTATCGAGCTGGCGCAGCGCCGCCGGCGTCACTTCATAAGCTTTTCCGCGCGGGAGCAAATAATTGCGGGCGTATCCGCGGCGCACCTTCACCACGTCGGCTTCAGCGCCGAGTCCGGGCACGTTGTCGGTTAGGATAACTTCAGTCGTTGGCATCTCAGTTAGAAATTCCCGCGAAGAGCGAAGTTCATACAAGCAGCGCCGTCATCATCTGTCAACGCACTGAGCGAAAATTAAAATTGTTTTTCGCTTGCGATTGTCGGTTCAGGCGGTTCGCAGGTGGCCAACCGCCCGTGCGGCTCGCACCTTAAATCATACCGAGCTTCATGCGCCCGGCTTCGCTGATCATGTTCTGGTTCCAGGGCGGATCCCAGACCAGTTGCACGTCGGCTTCATCGACGCCGTCGATCGACAATATTTTGCTCTGCGCGTCGTGGGCGATCGCCGGTCCCATTCCGCAACCCGGCGCGGTCAGCGTCATTTTCACTTCCACGCGCGTCCCGCCGTCGTCTTTTTTGGTCAGGCGACAATCGTAAACGAGGCCAAGATCAACAATGTTCACCGGAATCTCCGGGTCGAAGCATTGCTTGAGCTGGTTCCAAACATCGTCTTCCGAAACTGCGCCGTTCGTTTTGGATTTTTCTTTGGCTTCGGCTTTCGGTTTCTCCATGCCGAGCGCGTCCAAATCCTTTTCTGCGATACGCGACAGCCCATACGGCGTCGCGATGGTGTAACTACCGCCGAGCGTCTGGGTGATCACACCCTGCGTTCCTTTTTCCAGGCTTAATTTTCGACCGCTCGGGATCTCAATCGCTTCGACGTCCCGGCTCAAACTGAATTCCGTGTTCTCGTGCATCTCTTAAATTGTAGCGGCGGTCTATGACCGTCGCAAACGTGGTAGCTGCCGGTCCGAGGCCGGACCGGCATTGTCTCTGCCGGCAGAGGGCCCAATTACAACTTGCTGGGGTCTTCCAACAACTCGAGCACGCGCTTGAGCAAACGGGCCGCGCCGCCGCCGTCGATACTGCGGTGATCGAAGCTAAGCGTGATCTGTGCTTCGGTCTTGGGAACAAATTCCTTTTTTGATTCGTCCCACGACGGAACCTTTTTCCCCGCACCAAGACCGAGGAGCAAAGTTTGATCGGGCAGGGGAATCGGTGTGCCCCATTCCACGCCAAAGGTTCCGAAATTTGAAACGGTGGCGATGCCGCCGGCCTGCATATCCGGAGAGATGCGGCGTTTGCGGGCAAGATCGACAAGTTCCTGATATTTCGCGGTCAAATCACCGAGTGAAGTTTTGTCGGCGCTGCGAATCACCGGAACCATGATTCCGTCCTCGGCTTCGACGGCGACACCCACATCAATCGAGTTGGACTGCACAACGCGATTGCCAATCAGTTTCGCGGCCGCTGTTGGATTTTCAGCCAGCGCGAGAGCAAGTGCACGCGTTGCGTAAAGTCCGGGTCCGGGTTTGGGATCGCGCGATTGTCGATCTTGCAGAACGGGGTCGAGATTCACCGACGACCCAACAGTCGAGAGCGGCCGTGTCCAGCTGCGCCGCATTGCGTCCGCCACGCCAGTGCGAATGGCCGATGCTTCCTTCGCGCTTTGGTTGTCGATCTTGTGCAGAAAATTTTCGAGATCTTTGATCGTGACACGATTGCCCGCACCAGTGCCGGTTATCCCGGCGAGATCAGCGGGAGTCAATTGCAACTCAACCATCCGTGCGCGGACGCGCGGCGAAACAAAACTTGCGCCTTTCAACGTTGCCGGAACCGGTAAACCACCGGGTCGCGCGCCGTCGCCATCGCGCGCCGCGATTTTTTCCTGGCGCGCTGGTTTGATTTCCTGATCCGCCCGCGCCGGAATCTCTTCGGCTACTTCAGTCTGCGCCTGCGGCGGCGTTTGCTTGGTGAATCGCGCGGCGTCCGCTTCGCTCGCTTCAACGTAACCGAGCACCGAACCGATTGGGTACGTTTCTTTTACTTGCGCCGTGATTTTGTCGATCTTTCCTTTGCACGGCGTAGTCACGCCCATGACCGCCTTGTTCGTCTCGACGTCAATGATCTCCTGATCGACCGCGACCTCATCGCCGGGTTTCACTTTGATATCGACGATGGTTGCTTCGGCGATCGATTCGCCGAGCTGGGGCATGATGATTGGAACTTGCGGCATGAGAGAGTTGAGAGGTTGAGTCGTTGAGAGGTGGGTTATTACTCCTGCAGGATTCGGCGCGCCTTGGCGGCGATCATTTTCGCGCCCGGACGATGCGCGCTCCACAGATTGGGGTGATAAGGAATCGGCGTGTCTTTCGCGTTGATCCGCGCTGGCGCGGCGTCGAGCAAATGAAATCCTTCACTGGTCACGCGCGCGATCACTTCCGCGGTCGCGCCGCCCCAGGGAAATGATTCGCCCACGCACAGCAACCGCCCGGTGCGCGCGACCGAAGCCAGCACAGTGTCGGTATCGAGCGGTTTGACCGTGCGAAGATCGACAACTTCGATTTCGAA
>CATPAT010000006.1 GCA_955652155.1 uncultured Chthoniobacterales bacterium
ACGCGCCGCGCGCGGCGAGGATTCAATTCAGATCGGCATCGGCATCAATACCGGGCCCGCCATTGTCGGCAGCATTGGTTCGCCCGAACGCATGGAATTTACGGTGATCGGCAATACCGTAAACGTGGCATCGCGCATCGAAGCGCTGAACAAAACGCTCAGCACATCGTTGCTGCTGAGCAAGGACACGCGCGACGCGCTGCAACGAGCCGTTGAATTACGCGCGCTCCCGCCGCAAGCGGTCAAAGGCGTCGATCAGCCAGTCGAGATTTTTACGGTGGCGGTCTAGGGCTCCCGCCAGCCGGAAATCTCGAACAGCCCCAAACTTTCGAATCGATTGATACTCTGTCCTTCTTCAATTGGCAGATTGCTTCCGTGAAGTGCGTGATGTTCGACCCAATAAGTGAGCTCCGACTTCCACTGCGCGAGGTAAGGTTCCATTTGCCAGCCGAATGCGCTCTCTGGCGCGGGGGGAAGGGGTTCAGGCTGGGTTGGTAGCGGTGGACCAAGTTTGCCGACGAGAAAAATTTTGTGGCCCGTGCGAAGAACAATCTCAGCGCGTGAAATCAGCTCTGGCACGGGATCGGGCCGCGCCATCGCTTGTTTCAACAAATCCCAACGGTGCAAACTAAAATCTTCAATTTGCGGCACTGTCAGCCAGGTGGTTTGGCCGTGATAGTAACGCTGAAGACTCACTCCGTACAAAAACGAAGTGATAATGATAAGATCATCGCGACCGGCGCGATGCTCGAGCACCGCGGCAATTTCGTCGCAATTTGTCATTCGCATGTTGGCGCGTTCGCCAAACGGACGGAGTTCCGTTACGGCAATCAATAGCGCCAGGAATAAGCTAATGATTCGTATTCCAGGGCGATTTGGGAGCGAGTTCCAAAAAACGTGGGCGCACAAAGCGGCAATTGCCATTGCGGGCAAAAAATACCGCGGGAAAACCAAATACTGGGCAGCGCAAAGAAAGCCGATCGTGGCAAGAGCAGCCACCACCATGGTTGTCGCGGCGAATATGATCCGGTCGCGATTTAGATCGAGAACCGCAGCAAGGTGATGCGTCATCGCGAGCAAAAACGCGCCGAGCAATCCAGCACCGAGGGTCAACCACGCCCACCTCGCGACTGCCCCAGCGTCGCTAATTGCGTCGTCGCCCACGGCGATGACGCTGGCAACGTCGTTCTTGGTGGCAATGATTTCCGCCCAATCGCGGGTGGCATGCATGACTGGCAAATAAGGTAACAGCGATACCGCCGCGATCAGACCGATGCCGAAGATTAACCCCAGCGTGAGCCAACTCCTTCGTTGCAAAAGAAGGGCGGCGGCCCCGACGCTAATCGCAAAAAGAATAAACACGTTCGTGAAAAGTGATTGCACGCTGAGCAACGCAGCCACGAACGCGAAAAGCACAATCGCTTTTCCGAAACGGTCGAACGCCATTCGGCAAATGAAACCGAACGTGAGCGCAATCCAGATCAAACCGAAGCCGTATGGACGCAACGAATCGCCGCCTTCGAGCGTCAGCGGATTCAAGGCGAACAGTGCGAGCGGCCAAAGTGGCGCCGATTTGTCAATCAGGTAACAGCTGAGCCAGAAGGCGCCGATCAACAACACCCCAATCAGCAAACCCAATGCGCGCAAAGCAAGGTCGTTCTCTCCGAGGCCAACCGCATGCCACAACCGCAACAGAAGAAAATAGCACGCTGGGAACGGATCGAAGGGCAAAGATCTCCAGAATTCCGCCGTCGGCTTGGTCGCCAGCGCCAAGCTGCTGATTTCGTCGCGCCAGAGAGGGCCGGCGCGAAGAAAGAAAATCGCGTGAAAGGCGACCAAGAATACCGTGAGCAAACTTGCAGCCGCCAACTCACAGCGCGTGAGTACTTTCTCGGACAGGAATCGCTTCATGCGAATCGCGTCCGCGCGGCTGCGCCCAAGCCGAGCAGCCAAATCATCGCGCACAGGATCGACAGCCCACCACCGAGAACGAGCCATGGCGGGCGATAAACGAGCATTAGCTTTCCGTGCGCTCCCGCCGGCACTTCGACAATTGGAAACAAGCTGCGGTAAGAATCAACGCGCAGTTTTTGATTCCCCAGCCGCGCTTCGTAACCGCGAAAATAAGGCCGCGAAAAAGTCAGAAGCGCAGGCCCGCTGCCACCCGGTACATCGACCTCTGCCGTCATGTAATTTCGCGAATCGTCGATCTCAGAAACTATCGCCGCGGCAAATTGCTCGCTCGGTTTGGAATCGATCGCTGTGACCGAGCGAACACGGGCCAACGGCGGACCGATTCGATGATAAATACCGCCTTCCCCGGTTGAAGTAACGAATTCCCAATCCGGACCGAGCGCTGGGTTAAGTCCCGAATCCCATGCAACAACGAGGCCGTCGACGCCGAGCTGCGCCAGTAATCCAGTCGAATTCGATTGCGCCCAGACGAGATATTCGGCTTCGTGGGCATTGATCTCGCCGTGAATGCGGAAATCGAATTCACGCGCGACGCCCGCGGGAAGAATTGGACTGTAACCATTGAGGAAGTGAAGACCGGCCCACATCGATGTGCTCCCTGGCCTAGCGAGTTGCCCAACGGGCGCGGGTTTTTTTTCGATCCGATAATTTGATTCGGCCTCTGGATAGATACTGAGATACAAACGCTGCCGGTCGAGCGGCGCCGGATCGAGCAATTGCTGGTCGAGATTGTATTTCGGCACGCCGCAATTCGGTGGAATACAAAAATAGGTGACGAGCAGGACAGCAAACGTGACGGCTGGCGGCGCCCAAGCGCGTAGTCTCATACGCGGCAAAAACAATTCGCAAAACGCCCAGATGACAGCGATCTGAAAGTAGACCCAGGTGACGGCTGGTCCGTAGTTACCTGCGATGCCGAAGATCGGCATCGGAACGGTGACAAGGATCAGCAGCAGGACGGATGCAGAGCCTGTTGGTGATCTCGGACGCAGTTGCAGCACTTCCGCAGCGCAAAGTGCGAGGACGAGATGGAAGAGCGGCAGCCATCGAAAGCTCCATCGGAAAACGCCCGCGGTCGGAATCATTGCGAGCAAGAGCACGACCAAAAGCAGGATGAGCTCCCATTTCATTCGCCGGATCAGCATGCGCGGTCGCCAAATGAATCCTGCGATCAGCGCGGCCGGCGCGACTAATCCACACGTGAGCTCGGTCGCAGTGTGCGCAAGATAGCGAGCCGAAAAGTCGGCCCAGTTTACCGTCCAGCACGGAAGAATGAATCCAGGCAATGCGCGCCATGGAACAATCCATTGCCAGTGGGCGTCAGCTGGCTGCAATTCGCGCGCGGAGCCGTGGACGTAGTCTAAGATCGCCAGCCAGGCTGGCGCCGACAATCCAAAGCCGAGCGCGACACCGCCGAGCATCGGCAAGACGAGCGTCAAATTCTTCGTTTCGACTAATGGTCCGCCACCGGACGGATTCGTCGTGGCGAACTTGATCGACCCGCCTCCGCGCAAGGCTACGGCACGGCAGGCCAGCCACGCGATCAAGAGCACGAGCATCAAAACGGTGTAGGGAAATCCGCCGGTGACGACTAAATAGATAAACGGCGCCGGCCAGAGAAATCGCCAGCGGCTCTGCTGTCGATCGAGTGCGCGCTCCAGACCCCACCATGCCCATGGCAGCCACGCGAACGCGCCGAGCGCGCCGAACCAATCGCTCGCGCCCCAGCAAATGATCCAGCCGTTCAACGCCGCGACCAATGCAACAAAGATCGACAGCGGAGAGGAGAATTTACGATGGCGCGCGAGCAGAAACGTGCCGGCGGCAAGAACAAACAGATGGGTGATCGAAAGTGCCGCGGCCTGCTGTGAAAATGTGAGCGGAAATTTCCAGATGAGAACGACGGCCGCGTTTATGAAAATGGAAAACGTTCCGTACTGGAACTCGCCGGCAAGATTGCTGCAAACCCACGAGTACGGACTCAACAACGGAAAATGACCTTCGCTCCAACTGCGGGCGACGTCCGCGAACACCGGCAAGATCGACAATTCATAGTCATCGTTCCAAAAAACGAGCGGATCACGCCAAAGCAAAAGCAAACAGAAGAAGACAACGATAAGACCGGCTGATGTGGCGCCGATTATATCAACGCGAGTGAATCGCGTAGACATCTCGCGATCTTAACGCCCAACCCTCAACGCCCAACGCCCAATATCGGATGCAGAGGCTCTGAATTTCTGCTTATTGGATGTTCGGCGTTCGGCGTTCGGCGTTCTCTCCTTCATAAGACGACCGGTTTTCCTTCGGTCATGACGAGCACTTTATCCTCAATGCCGTGGACGCGGGCGGACTCGCGCAAACGCTCGAGCGGTTCTTCGAGCGGCTCGTAACCCAAACGGAAACTGCCGTAATGCATCGGAACGAGTGTCTTCGCTTTGAGTTCATTGAACGCGCGCACCGCTTCTTCCGGGTTCATGTGCACCTCGCGCGCGAGAGGCGGATCGTAAGCGCCGATCGGCAGAAGCGCGATCTCGATGTTGTGACGCTCGCCAATTTCTTTGAATCCCTCGAAATACGCGCTGTCGCCGCAGTGAAAAACGGAGCGCCCATTCGCGCCGATGACAAAGCCGCCGAAGCCGCGATGAGTATCAGCAAGAAAGCGCGCGCCCCAATGATGCGCGGGCGTGAGCGAGATCCTGAGCGGACCCAACTCGATCGTCTGCCATTCGTCGAGCTCGTGCACGATATTGAAACCGAGCCGGTGCACCAAACGCCCGACCCCGACCGGAACGACAATCGGTTGATCGGCCGCGACCTTGCGCAAGGTTCGGCGATCGAGATGATCGAAATGGGCGTGGGTCACGAGCACGAAATCGATCGACGGCAGATGACGAATGTGAAATCCGGGCTCCTTTAGTCGCTTGATTACGCTGAGCCACATCGACCAGATCGGATCGATCAAAACGTTGGCGCCGTGCGTTTGGACTAAAAACGAAGCGTGCCCGATCCAGGTGATGCAAATCTGGCCAGGCTGCACTTTCGGAAACAATGGGCGCGAACGCGCGCCGGAGCGTTTCGTGAACAGCGTCGGAATCCAAACGCTGGTGATGAAATTGCGCTTCGTCCAATCGCTGCCGGGGCGCAATTTAACTCGGGTCGATTTCTTCGCGCCGTTGTGGGGCGCTTGACGAACTATTTTTCGCTTTCTCGAAAACGGATTCGGCACAGACGAGGAACGATATGAAGTTGCCGAGGTGAATCAAAAGGATTCACGACCTACCGCCGAGCAGTAGTTTCATTCGCAGTTGCCAATATGGCGACGGCAAGCGCGGCGTCAGGCAGACGAAAATTCCGTAGCGGCGCTGCGGATTTGGTCGAGGATCGCGCTCGTTATCCAAATTTTGGAAACGTTGAAACAACGGGTCGTCACCGAAGAATGCATTGGGCCAGTTGCGATCGACAAATTTTCGTTGCGGCGAGTTTGGTGGAAAGTCATGCACGAAGACAGCGCATGGTTTGCCGGTGCGCAAGAGATCGAGCGCGAGCTTGAGTGCGCGAAAATCTTTCGGACCGTCGATCAGAACAGCGTCGCTGGCTTGCAATCGTTCCGGCAGAACTTGGCGCGAATCACCGTAAAGAAGCTCCACATTTGAACACGGTTTCAGTTTGGCTTCCGCCGCCGCGGCGTTCTCTGATTGCCGATCGTATTCGACACTTACAATCCGTGATTCCGGAAAGCAGAGCGCAAGGATGAGTGTGCTCTTACCGCGAGCACGGCCCGATTCGAGAATTTGTTTGGGCGCGTATGGTTTGGCCGCCGCGTAAAACAAAAGCATTTCGCTCTCCCAAATTCCGCCGAAGCCGGCTTCGGGCGGAATGCTTCCGATTATTTCTCGATACTCCGGTAGTAAAGTATCGGCGCGATCGGCGAGGGCGGTTTTGCTGAGTAATGCAGGCGCAGTTCCCGGCATGTGGAGAATCATCGGCGGTTTGTGTGGTTAGGCCACTGGATTTACGTTTTAGCATCGCGCTCCGAGAGCGCGACCCGCCTATAATGATGTCGATGCAAAACTTGCCGTTCGACCAGCGCGCCTGCTTCATCGCGGGCGCGGCGAAATCCGGGACAACCTTGCTCGTTTCGTTACTCGACAGTCATCCCGAGCTGCTGGTGATGCCGCAGGACACGGCCTATTTCCCGACGGTGCTGACGAAATACCGAACGCGCGGACGCCGGGCGCAATTTGATTATTTGACCAAGGAATCGTGGACGAACGTGTTATTCGGGTTTCAGGCGATGCGCGGACGGCAGGATTACGCTGAGTTTCCAAAGCAAAAATTTCTCGAAGCGTTCGAGCGCCTGGCTTTCGATCCGGCCAACGCGAACAGAGATTTGCTGGTGCTGATGATGGAATCGTACGCGCAGGTCATTGGCATTCCGCTCGATCGAGTGAAACGCTGGGTGGAAAAAACTCCGGCGAACCGCAATTACATCTCGGAAATTTTCAATCGATTCCCAAAGTCGAAACTGTTGCTGACCATGCGCGATCCGCGCGCGCTCCTGGCAGCACAGATTGCGCTCGAGCACACGAGAAAGACGCGCCGGTTCTCAGTTTACTACGTGGTCGCGCACTGGCGGGCCGCGGCAAAGCTGGCGAGAAATATTCGCAATAGGGAAATTCCGGGCTTGGTCGTCGGCTACGAAGATCTCGCGCTCGATCCCAAGACGTCGATGCAAAAGGTGTGCGATTATCTCGAAATCGATTTCGATCCCGAAGTTGTGCTCAATCCGACGAAGGTCGGCCGATCATGGGCGGGAAACTCCGCGGCCGGCGTTCGATTTGCCGAAATCAGCACGGCGCCGGCCACGCGCTGGAAGAACGAACTGCATGAAGACGAGGTCGGCTGGGTGGAATGGCATTGCCGTGATTTGATGCCGGAGTTCGGTTACGAGCCGCGTCTGAACCGGGGTTCGCTGCGTCATTTCGCAAAGCCGATCCGCGGAGAACGACCGAAGGAGTTTCTCAAGTCGCGCGCATACTCGCTGCGCGACCGGTTGAAGCATTGAGCCTCACTTCAATCCTCTCATCGCTCCGCCCATCGCGATCCCCGAGGGAAGACGCAAAGCGGCAGGTGAGGGTTGATTACGCAAAGATTCGGCATTCATTTGTCCGCGCTATGAGGGTTCCGAGGATTCTTCTTTCGTCGCTTTTGATTTGTTCGACCGCGCTGGCAATCGAAACGCGCCTGCCTCTCAAAACCGTTTTCAAAGGACAGGACCAATTCAATCGATTGGTTGCGCTGGCCAAGAGCAACGATTGGAAATCGCTGCCGATCGGGGAGCGGACAGCAGTGGTGGGACAAGCGCTCACGGGCACGCGCTACAAATCGTATACGCTCGAGATCGACAATCGAATCGAGTCCCCGTCGGTGAATTTCAACGGGCTGGATTGCTGGACGTTTTTTGAAACGTCACTGGCATTTGCGCGGATGCTAAATGAATCGGAAGCGAATTGGACGCCGGAAAACTTTTTGCATTACATCGAAGTCGACCGATACCGCGGCGGAGTCTGCACCGGCGAATATCTTTCGCGGCTGCATTATTTGGAGGACTGGCTCTACGACAACGACAAGCGCGGTCTGGTGGAAGACCTGACGACGAGGCTTGGTGGCCAAGGCGTGCCGCACGCGGCGCATGAAATGACGGTGGCATGGCGGCATTATCGTTATCTCGCCGCAAACAAATCGTTGCTCGGACCGCTGGCGCGAATGGAGGCGGACGTTTCGAGACGACCGCTCTACCAAATTCCAAAAAATCGGATCGCCAAAATCGAACCGAAGCTTCAGAGCGGCGACATCATCGGAATCGTTTCGCACGATGGCCGATTGTATTCGACATCACATGTCGGCCTCGCGCTGCGGACCCCCGACGGCGTTTTGCGTTTCTTGCACGCTTCGGCTCCGCACAATTACGGCAAGGTGGTCGTTGATTCACGCCTTTCCGATTACCTGCAGAAATATCGAAGCGATTCGGGGATCCTGGTCGCGCGGCCGCTGCGCTAGGGCTGTTTCGGACCCTTTTTTTGGATTTCATCGGAGCGCGGCTCTAGCGACGCCCGTCGCACGAGACTAACAAGTTTGAAGGTGAGCGCGCAATAGCGCTTCGCCGGAAGGAGGCGATCTTAACCACTGGAATGGCGGGCGAGGAAGTTGTAGGAAAGAGATTCTTCGCCGCCAATTGCATGAAAATACTTTGTGTCGTTGAACATGGCAACGCTCCCAGCACCCGGCTGCGGCTGCGGGATTGCCTTGATTACTATTCCACTCTCGGGGTGGAGGCGACGGTTGTTCCGACTCGGCGTTCCAGCGTGACGGAACGGCTGCGCGTTCTCAAAGAAGCGCGCCGGCATGATGTCGTCGTTCTTTTCAAGACAATCGGCTTCAACGAAATCGAGCTTGGTCTGCTCCAACGCGCCAATCGCCGCATCGTTTTTGACTTCGACGACGCCGTCATGTTTCGCGATCAAAAGCATCGCCAGCCTTTGCGCGGAAAAGATTTCAAAAAATTCCTGCGAACAGTCAGACATTGCGCGGCGGTCGTGGCCGGCAACGATTTCCTTGCTTGTTTTGCGGAAGCGTCCGGTCGGCGGGCAATTATTCTGCCGACGTCGATCGATCTTCGCCGTTATCATTTGAAACAAAACTTCGATGGACCTGGATTGACCATCGGCTGGGTTGGCTTGAGCGACGGGTTACCCTATCTCCGGCATATCCAGCCCGCCCTTCAGCGACTGAGCGAAATGTTTCCCGGTCTGAAACTGAAAGTGGTCTCGGACAAACCCCTGCAACTCGACCGCGTGCACGTCGAAAACGATCCATGGCGATTGGAGACCGAGCAGACAAATCTTGCCAGCTTCGACATCGGAATCATGCCGCTATGGGACTCGGTTTGGACACGGGGCAAATGCGGTTACAAGATTTTGCAATACATGGGAGTCGGCACGGCCGTAGTCGCGTCCGATGTTGGTGTTAACAATGAAATCATTTCCCACGGTGAAAACGGTTTTCTCGCGAGAACACAGGACGATTGGGTCGAGGCGCTCAGCAGTTTGATCCGAAATGCGGAGCAACGAAGGACGTTTGGGTTGCGCGGACGAGAACTCATCGAAAAACGCTATTCGTTGGAGAGCTTTGCCGAGGGTTACGTAAAGCTGTTACGGGAAGTGGCGCGCATTCCGGGAGAATCGCCGGATTCCAGAGGGCGCCGCAGTTTTGGACGCTGGAACCTTAGCAGTCGCGCGCGGGAACTTTCCGGTGGCGACGTAATCGTTATCTCAGTGCCGAAAAGCGGACGCACCTGGGTGCGTACTTTTCTCTGCGCCTATTTTTGCAAACGCAGCGGTAAACCGTTCACCCTTCGCCCTGATCGTTATCATGAGCCCGATATTCCGCGCATGATTTTCTCACATGATTTCGCGGAACAGCGAATGAAAGCGACGCTCTGGGAGCGGGCTCGCGGTAAATATCTGGTGCCGGCACGGGAGCTGGCCCGAGCCCATTTGATACTTTTGGTGCGCGATCCGCGGGACGCGTTTGTCTCGCTTTACATGCAGCTGGTCCACCGGACGCGTGAAACGCCCGAGGAATTGAAGCAAAAAAGCATCGGCGATCTTCTTCGTGATCGTCGCTACGGAATCCTCTCGATCATCAAGACAATGAACAACTGGTTTGCCGAGTTCGGACGCCGCAAAAATTTTACCCTGCTCCATTACGAGTCATTGCGGGCAGCACCGGAACAAAATTTCCGGACTTTGCTGAACACGCTCGGGGAAACCTCGCCCGATCCGGAAGCGTTTAAACACGCGCTCGAGTTTTCCGACTTCGCGAACATGCAAAGGCTGGAGGTGGCCGGTGTCTTTGATTCGAAAATTCTGCGCTCGCGCGATGTCCAGAATCCGGAATCTTTCAAAGTCCGGCGCGGCAAAGTAGGCGGCTATCGCGAGTATCTTTCGCCGGAGGACCAAGCGTTCGCCGCTGACGCGCTCAAACATTTGGATGCGCGTTTCGGGTACACAGCCTGAAATTCCCCCGAATGAAAGATCGACAAAGCCCGCCGGTGCTCATCATTGGCGCGCATCGCTCGGGCACAACTGCGACTGCGCGCGCACTTGAATTAGTCGGATTACAAATCGGCCAGCATCTCGATAGTCATAGCGAGCCGCGGGCGTTGCAAAAATTACACGAGGACTATCTGCGGCGAGTCGGGGCAGCCTGGTATAATCCCCAACCATTCCTGAAATGGATCGAGACACCGGAAGGAAAGCTGGATTGCATTTCCTACTTGCGGACAAATGTTGGCCGCGATTTCGCTCGGATCTTTGGCTATCGCTTCAATCCGAAAGGATTTTGGCTCCGGGCGCGGCTCAACTTTGGTGCGCAGTGGGGTTGGAAAGAACCGCGCACGACGTTATTCGCTCCCGCCTGGCTCGAAATTTTTCCGGGAGCGCGAATCGTGCACGTCGTTCGAGACGCACACGCGGCTGCATCGAGCATTCGCGAGCGGGAGTTGAAATTTCAAGCTGCCGGCGATCCGCCCACGCCCAATCTGGCGGACCTCAATTGCTGCAGACAACTTGTTCAAACCTATCTCGTAGCCGGGGAGCGGCCCGCTGATTCCACGAATTATCAGCAGGTCCAGTTTGAAGAGCTCCAGGCCAATTCGCCCGCGATGCTCGAGCGATTGGCAAATTTCTGCGGCTTGCGCGTTACAACCCGACAATTAGCCGCTGCGGCGGCCAGCATTCGACCAGCACGGGTTAGGTCGACAGGGTAAGGTCGGCGCGCTACGCCGACCGGACATCGCAGCGCGATGTCCCTACCACGTCTTTCACTTCACGTGCATTGCGTCTTCCCAGCGAATAGCAGCCCGCAGTAACTCGGTCAGTGAATTGACACCAAATTTTTCTTTCGCTCGCGCACAATAGGCTTGCACGGTCTTCAGACTCAGACGCAAATCTTCCGCGATCTGCGACGGCGTTCGCCCCTGGCCGAGCAATCGGAAAATTTCCAGCTCCCGATCGCTCAGTCGTTCCACCGGCGTGGCGGCGGACGTTTTCCGTGAACTCATGCGCCTCGCCAGCGAATTCACCACCCGGTCGCTGACATAAATATCCCCTTCAACGACGCGCCGAATTGCAGTGAGAACATTTTTCGTGGTCTCGCGTTTCATCACATATCCACGCGCCCCGGCGTGCAACGCTCGTTCGGCGTAGAGCGCCTCGTCGTGCATGGAGAGCACGATCAAGGCGACTTGCGCAAATTGCGCTTGTAATGTCTTGACCAACTCGAGACCCGATTCGTTTTTGAGTGAGATATCGATCAACGCGACGTCGGGACGGCATGATTCGATTCCGGCAATCGCCCCGGCCGAGTCCTCCGCTTCGCCGCAAACAGCGAGATCGGCCTGTTGGTTAATGAAGTTGGCAAGTCCATCCCGAACGAGCGGATGGTCGTCAACGATGAATACTCGGCGCTTCCGCGCCACGCCGTTGGATGATTTTTGATTCATAAAGGGTCAGGTTTCAATGAACAGACTGCGGTTTGTTTAACTTGCATGTGACGCGAGTTCCGCCGTCCCGCTTGGGTGCGATGGCCAGTTTGCCTCCGATCAAGGAGGCGCCGTGTGCCATCAACCGTAGACCTAGGCCAGGCGGCTCAGGAAGTTTCTCCGGGAATCCGCGACCGTCATCCGAGACCGCGAGTGTCAGTTTTTGCCCATTTTGCGCAAGCTCGATGTCGATCCTATTCGCGCTGGCATGCTTGACTGCGTTTATGACCGCTTCCTGGGCAATGTGATAAAGTTGCGTGGCCGTCGTTGCGTCACCGACGTGGACGGCATCATCGCCAATGAAAGTGCAGGGAACTCTAAATCGCTCGCTAATGTTTTCGGCCAGACCTTGCAGCGCAACATTCAACCCATCGGCCTCGAGTTCCGGCGAAAAGAAGCCGCGCGC
>CATPAT010000007.1 GCA_955652155.1 uncultured Chthoniobacterales bacterium
AAGAAACTAACGAGCGGCCGCGCAAAAAAATGGAGCGCGCGCTCACCGGCGGTCATGTGAGGCATCGTTTATTATTTACAATTACCGTGCGGCCATTTATCTGCCAATCCGCAACTGTCGATGGAAACAAAAGACCGTCCCGCCCCCGGCGGCCGCACCGCGCTCGCGCTCCTTCTCGCGATCAATCTTTTTAACTTCATCGATCGCTACGTTCTCGCGTCAGTCGAACCAGAGATTCGCGCCCACTTTTTTGCCGCGGACGATCCGCATGCACACGCGCTGACGGGTTCGCTCGGAACGGCTTTCCTGATGAGCTACATGGTCAGCTCGCTAATTTTTGGCTGGCTGGCGGATCGGTTCTCGCGCTGGGCGATCATTGGTCTTGGCGTCATCCTCTGGAGCGCGGCGACTGCCGCCACCGGTCTGGCAACCACGTTCGCATTTTTGTTTGCAATGCGTCTTTTTGTCGGAGTAGGCGAAGGCGGATATGGGCCGGCCGCACCCACCATCATCGCTGATTGTTTCCCCCTTTCGATCCGGGGACGGGTCATGTCGTATTTTTATGTTGCGATTCCCGTCGGCAGCGCGATCGGATACGCCATCGGCGGGTATGTCGCGGCCCATTGGGGCTGGCAGACGGCGTTTTTCGTGGTCGCGCCGCCCGGTATTCTTCTTGGTCTTGCTTGTTTTGGCCGACGCGACCCGCGCCTGCAAATGCAGCGTTCGCAATCACCACGGCGCGCAACTTTGCACGATTACATCGGGTTGGCGCGAATCCGCTCATATGTTTTAAACACGGCGGCGATGACAGCGCTGACATTCGCGATCGGTGGAATGTCTTTTTGGATCCCCGGCTATTTGCAGTTTCGCGGTCTTCCGCCGACGAGCCGGATTATTTTTGGAGCCATCCTTGTTATTGGCGGGCTAATGGCGACGCTTTCCGGCGGCTTGGTCGGCGATTATTTTCGGAAGCGATCCGCCGGCTCTTATTTTCTCGTTTCTGGAATTGGAGTGATGATCGCGTTTCCTTTTTCGGTTCTGATGCTTTTCACGCCATTTCCCGCAGCCTGGATCATGATGTTCCTGGCAATTTTCTTTCTCTTCTTTAATACCGGTCCCTCAAACACGGCGCTTGCCAACGTGACCCAGCCGGCGGTCCGTTCGACGGCGTTTGCGGTGAACATTCTGATCATCCATTTGTTGGGTGATGCCGCTGCGCCACCGCTGATTGGCGCAGTCGCGGACCGCACAAACTTGAATGTCGCGTTTCTGGTGGTCTCAGCGATGATGTTTGTGGCCGGACTCTTTTGGTTCTGGGGCGCGAAATATCTGGGGCGCGATACCGCGGCGATCGAATCCGCAAGCGCTTGATCTCGATTTAAAGAAAGAGAGGGAATGCCTTTTGGGCACTCCCGCTTTGGCAATGCGATCCAATCGGATCGTCAAACAATTATTCTTGTTCTCCGCCAGGTGTCGGAGCCGTTTCGGCTCCTTCAGGACTGATCTTCTTGTGTGAGCTCTTTTTGCCTGAAGGACTGGCCGATGACTCAGCTGAAGACTCTGTGCTAGTCGATTTCTTTGAGCTCTTTGTGGTTGACGGGCTTCCGGTGGTTTCGGCCGGCGATTCTCCGGCGGTCCCTTGCATCATCTCGTTACCTTTGTGACGTGGTGACACTGGACTCATGCCCGGTTTTGTGCGGGTTGATTTACTGGGCGACGCGCTTGCGCTCTCAGTCGGCGAAGCCATTGCCGATACGCTGGCACTTGGTGAAGCGCTCGCGGAAGCCGAAGCGCTCGGGGATGCACTGGAAGATGGCGATGCGCTTACCCCAGCGGATGCGCTTGGTGACGCGTAAGCGCCCGTTTGAGTTTGCGTGGTTGCGCCGGTTGTCGTGGTCGTCCCCGTGGTCGTGCTCATCGAACCTGATACGCCGACTCCGGCTGACACTCCGAAGTGCGAGAACACGGTGGTGGTATAGGTGGTGTCGCTGATTCGCGAGTACTCGAACACAGGTGCGTTGTAGGTACGGTCCCGCTCAACGCTAACCGTGAGAAAACTCATGTCGGGTGAGACGGAGTAAACGCTCCAGGGAACTGCAACCAGCTTGGCTTGGCCGGCCACTCGCGTGCCGGTATCGCCCGCCGAAAGGACGGTATAAGCCATGCAACCGTTGCTGCGGTCGAGGACGACGTCTTTAACGACGCCGACTTCTTCGCCCTGCGCGGTCTTCACTTTTGTGCCGATGATCTTGCTCGTCTGCACGTAACCAGAGCTACTCGAACTGGTCGTGGTCTGGGTTTGTGCATTAAGTGGAGCCGCTGCCAAACCCAGGATGGCGAGCGCCGCTCCGCATAAGAGAGATGTTTTCATAATGTTTTGTTAAATGACGCAAACGGTTCTGCGTTATTCAGAACCACGCCCAGTGTTCGCCGTCGATGCTTGTCTGAGATGTAACTGAACTCGTTAGGCCGAATCGGTTAGGTCTCGCTACTCCGAAGTATGCTCTTCCAAGTGAACATCGTAGGCGCGCGCCTGCTCGAGCGCTCCCGCCGCTTGGGTAGGATGTCCAAGTTTTGCATGCAGCTCGCTCAACAGCTTCCAACTTTCAGCGCGATACCATTGCCTTTGCAGGCAAGTGACCAATTCATTGATCGCCGCGGCCGTTCCGCCAGTCTGGTCGAGCAATTGAATGTAACGCTTCTCAATCGACCAATGAGGTGGCCCGGTCCGCGCGGCCAATCGCATTCTGATCAGATCAACTTTTCCGTTCTCTTTATTTTCCAAAACGGCCAGATATTCATAGGCCTGCGCATCCACCAGCGGCATTTGGGTCGCACGAGCAATGAGCTGACGCGCGAGTTTGAAGTCGTTTTGCTTCAACGCGACCGCGGCCAGATTGATCACGGCGAGTGGCTGGTCTGGTTTCTTTTGCAAAGCAGCATGCAAATGCACGGCGGCGTCTTCTAACTTTCCTTCGGCCATCTCCAGTTCGGCCAGATTGATGAGCATCCTGGCCGAGTCGCCGCCGTGGGCAATTGTGCGTTCGAGAAACGTGCGTTGATCTTTCCAGTCGAATGTTCGCACAAACGTGCGCGAACCCAGAAGTATAAACCAGAGCGCAAGCACTCCCGTCATGACGCTGGAGATTGCCAACCTTCGCGCCGTCAATTTCTCTTTCAATGCAGCGATCTCGAGAGCGATCGCTAGAAAAAAGAATGCGCTCGGCAAATAAGTCCAATGCTCCGCGGCGGTTGCGTTCAAAGCGACCACGCCGCTGACCGGCAAATAAGCAATCAGCGCGAAAAGGAGAGAGACAAAGACTGCCGGACTGCGTTTGCATGCTCGAATCATCCAGTAGAAGAACGCGGCGATTAGGACCAGACCCAGCAGCGTTTGCAATTCGCGCCAGGCCGCGCGCGCGAGACTGGCATCAGTCATCCCAGTCGGCTGCGTCTCTACATCGCGATCCATGTGCAGGTTCAGTGGAAACACGATTAAACCGGTGTATTCAGCAACCGCGCGCGCGACAATAATCGGTCTAACGAGCAATGGAGGTGGCGGGCTCAGCCTTGGCGCGGGATTATGCTCGGCTCCGGCGCGCAGACTGACGTAGCTCGCGGCAACAAAAGCCGTTACTGCGATTATTTTCCAAAGGTCCGCCCAATTTTTTCTCCACAAAAAAAACGTGAGTCCGATTAGAGGGAAAATCAGGCCGGATTCTTTGCTTAACGCGCTCAAAAGAAGTGCCGCACCACTCGCGATGAAAAGCAGCAGCTTGCGCGAGCCAAGCGTGCGCAACGCGCGAAGCATGAAAAATAAACCAACAAATCCGAATGTGGCGGCAAGCGGATCGGCTAAACCGGACACGTAGACGACCGCCGCGCTTTGCACCGGATGAATCGCCCAGACCAGCGCCGCACCCAGCGCGATGAATCCGGAGCATCGCCGTTCGATCCCAAAGCTGAGGAGGAATTCTTCCGCAAACAATAGCAGCGCGACGGCCGCCAAGCTGTGCCAAACGACACTGGTCAGATGGTACGGTCCGGGCCGAAAAGCAAAGGCCGCGTAATCGGCCGTGTAAATGAGTCGTTGAATCGGCCGATAGAAATCGGAGGCAGTCGCGTCCACGAAGAGAAATTGATTGAAACCTTCCGGTATCAATCGCCAGCTGCGAATGAGCGGATCCCGCAAGATCAAGGCAGTATCGTCCCAGACAAAACCGTTGCGCATCGCCGGCGCATAGCTGATGAAGACAAAAGCGATCAGGATTAGAGCCGCCCAGATTTTTTTCACGACAAACGAGGGAATCAATAAGCCGTGCGTCTACATTTGCGAATGTTTATGTCGATCTTGCGACTCGGATCAGGGCGGGCCTGGCGTGGAGTTTCGCTTGGCGCGGGTATGATCGCTATCGCCAGCAGCGCGCGTGCCGATGGCGTTCCGGCCGATTGCTCGCAGCTGATCGTGGCCATAGCGCCGGACTGGAATTCGATGCGCGGGAAGTTGCAATTGTTTGAGCGTTCTCACGGCGAGGATTGGAGCGCAATCACATCGGCGGTACCGGTTTTGTTCGGAAAAAATGGTTTGGCGTGGGGCATTGGTCTCACCGGCCGGGATGAGCCCGGTTTGCGGAAAAAAGAACGCGACGGACGGGCGCCAGCCGGAGTTTTCGCAATCGGCAAAGTCTTCGGCTACGACGCCAAATTGCCGCCGGGAGGCGATTACCCCTATCGTCAGGTCACAGAAGCGGATGTATGGAGCGACGATCCGCGCTCGCCGAATTACAATCGCCACATTGTGATCGACCCACAAAATCCGCCCGACAATTACACCCACGAAAAAATGCGTTCGGGAGATTTCGCCTACCATTGGCTGGTCGAGATCCGGCATAACTCGGATCCGCCCGTGCCGGGAGCGGGCAGCGCGATATTTTTCCACATTCGCCGCGGCGTCAACCGGGCCACGACCGGTTGCACGACCATGGCTGAAGCGGACCTCGTGAAAATGGTCGCGTGGATGCGTGCATCGCGCCACCCATGTTACGTGCTGCTGCCGGCCGCCGAGTATGAAAAAAGGTGGCGCCCATGGGATTTGCCGCCGCCGGGGAAAACGGGGTTGCAGTGAGAAAAACAACGCGACTCGTTGATTCTCGCGTTGTTTAACGTAGTTGTTAGGCAGACGCTCATGCGAAGACGATCCAATCCCGATTCGGAACCGAACATCCGCCGCATCGACACGAAGGCTCGCGCGAAAAAACAGACGCACGGCTTTCAGGTGCACTTTTTGCGGGGAATAAATGCCGTTACCAGAATGTTCAGCGACTCCCTTTATGGCGGAAAGGAAGGCGCGCGACGAGCGGCGCGAAAATTCAAACGCACCACGATGGGTCGCGCACCTAAGCGCGGCGCCACAGCCAGATCTCGGCGTCGACGCCGGCGTTAAGGATTTCGTTCGCGCCAGATTTTCCAGCATTCGAGGAACGCGGGCGCAAAATCGCGCGGTCGCGCCTTGATCCAACCATCAACAATTCTTGGCGGGAAAAATTGCCCGGCTTCAATCTCGTCTGGATTGAGCCGCAGGTTAGCATCGTGCGATCCACAATAGAGAGAAACGAATTCGCAATCCGTTCTCCGTGACGTCGCCAGCTTCGCGATTTTTTCTAAGGGAATTTGGATCCCGAGCTCCTCTCTGAGCTCGCGTGCCGCAGCCTGATCGTACTCTTCGCCGGCGTTCACATGCCCGGCGGCGCTTGAATCCCAGAGCAGGGGGTGTCGACCTTTCCGGCGGGAGCGAAGTTGAAGAAAAACCTCCCTGGTAGAGTTGAAAATCAGGAGGTGGACTGCCCGATGAAGCAAGTTATTCGCATGCACTTGGCCCCTAGGAGCATTGCCTATGACCCGGTCGTGTTCGTCCACGATGGAGAAGGACTCTTCTTGCCCAGCCTCGCTGCTTGCCGGGGCAATCGGGGGCACGTAGTTGGTTAATGCGATCCATTGCTGCAATGAGAGCTCTTCCGCGCGCGCTTTCGCGTTGAGTCCGAGTTCAGCGGCTGCGATTTCCCATTTCGGCACTGCATGGTGGATAAGTTTTCCGACTTGTTTGCGTCGCTGCGAGAAACCGCTCCGCACCAGTTCTTCGAAAACTTTGTAGTTACAGGCTGGAAGCTCCTGCGGATCACGCGGCGTGATGCGGACCAGCGCCGAGTCCACTTCCGGCTTCGGAAGAAACACGC
>CATPAT010000008.1 GCA_955652155.1 uncultured Chthoniobacterales bacterium
CGTAAGACGTGATCGTAATTCGCTCGCCTTTTCGGGTTAAGAACGGATTGTCTCTTCGGTCCCAAACTAAACTGGTGGTGACCGAGCTTTTAGTGGTTGTCCCTTCTTGAGCCAGAAGCTCCGGCGAGACGCCACCGGCCACGTTAAAGATCTGGTAATTTTGTATGCTGTAACCGAGGACTCCATAGACCCAGGAGAAGAGCGGCTTGCGCGCCTCCAGTGAAAAGCCGTAGTTACGCTGGTCGTAGACCGAACTTAGATAGTTCGCTTCGGAATAAAATATCTGCCCGCCGAGCGAAAGTCGCTGGTCGAGGAAATACGGCTCGGTCAAGCCAACCACAAAATCCTTCCGCTGACTGCCAATCTGTGCTTTCGCCCGGAATTTTTGACCAGCGCCGGTTAATCCGGGCCAGTTTGAAATGTCGAAATTGCCCTGAGTCAGCTCCACGAACCCGATCAATTTGTCGACCGTGCTATATCCGGCGCCGAAATTGAGCGAACCAGTTCGTTTCTCCTCCACCTGAACCACCAAATCTTTGCGGCCCTCCACCCCGGTTTCTTCCGGATAGGTCTCGACTTTGGTAAAATAGCCTAGGTTTTCGAGGCGTTTCTTAGTCGTGTCCATTCGCACCGTGTCGAACACATCGCCCGGCTTGACCAAGATTTCGCGGCGGATCACTTTGTCCTTGGTCCGTGTGTTCCCAATGATGTTGATCCGTTCCACAAATGAGCGATTGCCCTCTTCGATCTTGTAATGAACGTCGATCAAACCGGCGCCAGCGGGAGTCCCTTGCGGCAGAATGATAAGATCGACATATCCGCCGCGGCCATAGTTATCAGCGATTGCTTTCGCGTCGTCGTGCAACTCCTTGGGCGAATAGACGGAGCCCTCCTTCATTTTGATGACCTTACGAATTCTCTCCTCGGTCGTTTCCTTGTAACCGGTGAAGGAGAGTTTGTTGACGTGATAGAGCGTCCCCTCCTTGATTCCAATAGTGATAAGAAGCGGCCCGTTCTTTCGCTCCCGGCCGGTCTCTTGCACTTCCGCGTCGATGTAGCCGTGGTTTTGGTAATACTCTTTGATCGCGTCGAGGTCCTGTTGCAGTTGGACCTCGTCCAATCGCCCTGATTTGTCGATGAATGCGACCATCGTCTTGCCGCGAGTTTTCATCTGCTTGCGCAGAATCTTTTCGCTGAAATGCTCGTTGCCTTCAAAACGGATTCTTTTGACCGCGCCTCTCACGCCTTCGTTGACCGTGTAAATGACGCGTGCCGTCCCCCGACTCTCATCGATCGGCTCGACCCGGAAATCCACAGTAATGTCGGTGAAACCCTTGCTTTGATACCTGTCGATGATCTTTTGGCGCGCTTTCTGAAGATCATCTTCATTGACCGGCGAGTTCAGTTTCACTCCGATTTCCTTGCGAAGCTTCTTCGCACTTACCCGTTGGGCGCCGTCAATAACTAGTTCGCGCAGCACCTGTCGCGTTTGGACTGCGACAATCACCTTGACGCCGTCCTCTTCAGGCTGCGCAAAAATGCGCACGTTCTGGATGGTGCCAGTCTTGTAGAGACTGCGAATGTCGTCTTCGACTGTCGAATCGGAGTAAGGCTGACCGACCGCCGTCCTGATTTGGGCCAGAATCACGTCCTTCGACACGGTCGCAGGACCGGAGTATTGCACGTCGATCGAACGGATGATCGGCGCCTGCTGTCCGCGCGCAATCGCCGGTGCCAACAATCCTAACGCGGTCACGAAAAGCATTACTGCCGTCCAGCCCCGTGCCGATCCCCGAAATTCTCTCATAAATCAAGATGCCGAATCCCGCGCAGCATAAAAAACTGGCGCGGGACAGGCGCAATTAGAGGAGAAGCGGGCTATCGTCAAGGCGTGATTTTCTTCGAGAGTGGCGAGGCGCCTGTCATAGACAACGCCATGGGCCGTTCAGTTCAACAGTTCGTAAGAATTATTGCGGCGGCGCGGTTCGTAACCCGCATCGCGAATCAGTGATTCGATTTGGAGTGCGTCCAAACAAAAAGTAGTTCCTGCCGCACTCACGACGTTTTCCTCCATCATCACCGAACCGAAATCGTTGGCGCCATATTTCAATGCCACTTGGCCGATCTCCGGTCCCTGTGTGACCCAAGAACTCTGGATGTTGTCGATGTTGTCCAAAAAAATCCGGGAGAGTGCCTGCGTCCGCAAATATTCGGCCACGCCGGTTGGCTGTTGGACCTTCAATACCGTGTGTTGCGGCTGGAACGTCCAGCAGATGAAAGCGGTAAATCCGCCGCTCCGGCCCTGCTGATCCCGAATGCGTTGCAAATGTTCGATCCGTTCTTCGATCGTTTCGACATGACCGAACATCATGGTGGCGCTCGATTTCAAACCGAGCTCGTGCGCGACCTGCATCACTTCCAGCCATTGGTCGCTGTTGATTTTTAAAGGCGAAATTTTCTTGCGCACCCGGTCGACCAGAATTTCGCCGCCCCCGCCAGGGATCGATCCGAGTCCGGCTTTTTTGAATTCTGCAATCACCTCCCGCAGCGGCATTCGGAATGTTTCCGCGAAATGCTGAAACTCCGGCGGGCTGAATCCGTGGATATTGATGTGCGGATATTTTTTTCGGATGTGCTGCAAAAGATCGAGATACCAAGTGAACGGCAATTTCGGATGGTGCCCGCCCTGCATTAGGATTTGAACTCCACCGGCCGCCGAAAGTTCGTCGAGTTTCTGGTCAATTTGTTCCAGCGAAAGAACGTAATGGTCTTCATCGCGCTCCGTCCGGTAAAACGCGCAGAACTTGCAATACACATTGCAAACGTTGGTGTAGTTGATGTTGCGGTCCGCAATGTAGGTCACGATCTCGCGCCCGCGTCCACCGTAACTTTTTTCCTTGGCCAGGTTTCGCCGCACATTTGCCAGCGCGCCCAATTCTTCCAGCGGCAACTGATAAAGCTGAAGCGCTTCGTCGGATGAAATCCGCGCGCCTTCGAGGACCTTATCGTTCAGTGCGTCCCGATTGAGAGAGACCATTGCCCCAAGTTTAACCGAATCGACCTCCGCTTACGAGCGATTTGCTGCGGGAAACGCTCCTGTTTTTGAACTGGCAGGCGGCGCGTCTGCCCGTCAACTTTCAATATGCCGAAATCAGTCGCGATCATTGGCGCAGGCGTTTCCGGATTAACCTGCGGCGTTCTGTTCGCCGAACGCGGATTTCGCACCGCGATCTTTGCCGAACAGAGCGGCCAGCAAACCACATCCGGCGCCGCAGGCGCGCTTTGGTTTCCCTACGACGCCCAACCTGCTGACAAAGTGATTCCATGGGCGCTCGCCACCTACAAAGTGCTTGTCGATCTTACCAAAGATGCGCTCAGCGGCGTCTCGATGATCGAGCTCCGCCAATATTGTCGCACCGGAGAAATTCAAATTCCCGATTGGGCGAACTCGTTAGGCTCTTCTGTCATTTCGACCGCCTCACCTGTCATCCCGGGCGGAGTCGAGAGATCTCTAGATGTTTCTGTTTTTAAAAGCGGTTTTTCTCTGCGCGTCCCTTTAATGGACACAACGATTTATCTCGACTACCTCGTGGACCGATTCCAAAAAGCAGGCGGCTCAATCAATTCCAATGTTCGCTTTGGAAAACTCGAAGATGTCGATCCCAAATTCGATCTCGTGATTAACTGCGCCGGAATCGGCGCGCGCGAGCTCGCGCATGATTCCGATCTCGAGCCGCATCGCGGCCAGGTCGCGATCGTTCCGAAGATCGACAATCTCGATTGCGTGATCGTTTGCGACGACGCGCCGTTGATGTATGCGATCCCGCGCACGAACGACTGCGTCTTCGGCGGCACCAACGAAATCAGCGATGATCTAGCGGCGAATCCAGCGACTACAACCGGGATCGTCGCTGAGTGCAGCCGCGTTTTGAAGATCGATAATCCGCGAATTCTTCGCGAGCGCGTCGGTCTCCGCCCGTTTCGAAGATCAGGCGTGCGTCTTGAGCGCGAAAGACTTCGCGACGGCCGCACCATCATTCACAACTACGGCCACGGCGGCTCCGGTTTCACTCTTTCCTGGGGCTGCGCTGAAAACGTTTTTGCAATCGTCGGTTAACCGTTTGCTGCAGCGCTTGGTTAAACGGTTCATCGCGCGACGCGAGAGACGAAAGCTTCTGAGTTGCCGACCTCGCGAATCTCAATCCCTTCTTTTCGCAGCGTGTCTCGAATCAAAGACAGGGCTTCCGCACGCGGAAGCGTTCCGCGACTGACTACTGAAACCTTCGCAGTGAGGCCGAGCTCGACCCAAACTTTTCTTCTGCTCAGAGACGCATAAAACTTGAGCACATCGCTTACATCCGAATTCGGCAAAGCGATGAGAACGGGCGGATCGCTGGAGACCGGTGTTTGCGTCTGTGCCCGAGCCGCAGACGCAAAAACAACTGCGACTAGGATGAGAATGGCGAACG
>CATPAT010000009.1 GCA_955652155.1 uncultured Chthoniobacterales bacterium
CTTTTACTTTGGCTGCGCCACGTGGAGGTCCGTGCGCTCGCCCAACGAACGGTTTCCTCGTATGGCACCGTCCCAAATTTCCAGCTCGTGAACCAGGAGGGGCAACCGTTCGGCTCCGCGCAGTTAGCTGGGAAAATCTGGATCGCGGATTTTATTTATACGAGTTGTCCCGGGCCATGCCCGATGATCAGCACGCGGATGAGTGAATTGCAAAAGCCACTGGAAAAAACGGATGTGCATCTCGTGTCGTTCAGTGTCGATCCGGAAAAAGATACCCCGGATGTGTTGCGCGGTTACGCGGAGAAATTACACGCCGAGCCAAAGCGATGGGATTTTCTTACTGGTCGAAAATCCGCGATCTACAATCTTTCTCATAACGACTTCAAGCTTGCTGTCTCGGATGGGAGCGATGAAGCCGGAATTCCAGTGCACAGCACGCGCATGGTGTTGGTGGATCGACATGGTGAAATCCGCGGTTATTACGAAGCGACCGAGGCGGACGCGGTGACGAAGTTGCTCGCCGACACGAGTCATCTTTTACGCGAACAACCCAAATAACCGTGCTAACCGACTGGTTCCGGCGCGGCGGTCGAAGAGCCTTCGTCGCAGACCATTCGCAGGTAATTTCGATATTCGCCTTTCGGCAGCCGGTCGATGATCGCGGCCAGATCCGATTGACTGATAAAGCGCATGCGCAGGGCAACTTCCTCAAGGCAGGCAATTTTTAGTCCCTGTCGATGTTCGATTGTCGCGATGTAATTGCCGGCCTCGAGCAAGCTCGTCTGCGTGCCGGTATCGAGCCAGGCCATGCCGCGGCTGAGCAATTTCACATGTAGCTGTTTCTCCTTCAGGTAGAGTAGATTCAAATCGGTGATTTCGAGTTCGCCACGCGCGGAAGGGCGCAGCGTCCGGCAAAGATCGACAACCCGCTCGTCATAAACATAGAGACCAGGCACCGCGAAATGACTTTTAGGATGCTTCGGTTTTTCCTCGAGACTGATTGCCTTGCCGTCGGCGTCGAATTCGACCACTCCGTAACGCTGTGGGTCGCGGACCTGATATCCGAAAATGCAGGCCCCTCGTTCAATGGCGAGAGCATCCCGATAAAAATCGAGTTTCCCGTAGAAAATGTTGTCGCCCAGAATAAGCGACGCTCCTGAATCGCCGATAAATTTTGCGGCAATCAAGAAGGCCTGGGCGATTCCTTCTGGTTTCGGTTGCTCGGCATATTCGATCCGAATGCCAAGTCGACTACCATCGCCCAGATAATCCCGGAGCATCGGCAGATCCTTCGGCGTGGTAATGATCAGTATCTCCCGCAGACCGCCGAGCATCAGTGTCGCGAGCGGGTAGCAGATCATCGGCTTGTCATAAATAGGGAGAAGCTGTTTACAGACAATCTTGGTGAGCGGGAAAAGACGTGTCCCGGCACCGCCGGCAAGAAGAATGGCCTTTTTGTTCATGCGCTTGCTTTGAATTCGTCCGGTGTCTTCTCGCGACGCCAGCGCTCCAGCAATTCCGACCATTCCTGCCAGAAACTTGCGCCTCCGGTCAAATCGATCCCGATCTTTTCTCCAAAGAATCCAAATGCTTTTTGCGGCAGAGAACGGAATGCCGCTTTATCGAGGAGAAATGGACCATTGTAGTTCCGGAGCATTTTGCGGTCGGTCAAACGTCCGCCCTCACATCGGCGTAATGCGCTCTTGATCCAGTTTTGCGGTAGTTCTGGCCGCGGCTCAATCGTAGCGCTAGCGGTAACGCCAACAAGTTTCTGCAAAATGAGCGCACAGACGAGCGAGCGCGAACTCGTGGCGTGGACATGGGAGACGTTTCTTTCCAGCAGCAGCTCGCGCAACACAAGAGCGAAACGCGCCTGCCTCAGGAAAATCCCGTCCGGCACGCGCTCGCCTTGTGCTCGCTGCTCTTCCAATTTTTGCGTGAGAGCGGGGTTTTCACGCCATTTTGCCTCCATCACCATCGCGTCGGGTAAAAACTCCAGCCGCGGCGCCATTCGTTCCATAACTCGAGTCAAACGGGCTGCCGAATCCAATTCGCAGACGAACGGCACGATGGAAATGTTGCGCCGATTCATTTCTTCAAGCTCGCGCTCAATGAGTGGCAAATCCTTGTCGGGCCAGCGATCGATCAAATACGCAATCTGGCGGATTCCCGGAGCAGTTTTAGGTTTTGGTGGGGCGATGCAAGTTCTTTGCAGGAGTTCGACGACTGGCCTGATGGTTTGCTCAATTCGAAAATGCTGTTCGATTCGCATGCGCCCGGCACGGCCGTATCGCAATCGCAATTCAGGATTTCGGATGAGCTGTTCGAGCGCCGCGATCAAAGCGATTGTATCGCCTGGTCGCACCAAGAGCCCTGTTTCCTGGTGCACCACCAATTCGGGAATCCCGGCCAGCCGAGTCGAAACAACCGGACGCGCGGCCGACATCGCCTCCATGATCACGGTTGGAAAAACGTCGCTCGCGCCCTGACGATCTGTAACCGAAGGCAGCGCGAAAATATCGCCTGCTTGCAGCTTCTCGAAAACCCCGCCTTGTGAGAGAGAGCCGAGCAAAGTTACGCGAGACGAGAGGCTCAACTTGTCGATCTTTGCCTGGAGATTTTCGCGCAGCGGTCCGTCCCCGATGATCTCGCAGATGAAATCGACGCCTCTGCGGCCCAGCTCCGCGCAAGCGTCAATAAGCTGCTCAAATCCTTTGAACGTAACGAGCCGGCCGACACTGATGATGCGCGGCTCTGAGTTGGCCGTCGGCAAAAGGGGGATCGGGAAATGCTCCAAATCAATCCCGTTATAAACGCGGTGAATTTCCGAAGCGGAATCCGGACAACGCTGGCGAAGGAGGTCGCGGCTGTAATCGGTCTCGGCCGCGACAAATTCCGCTGCCGCGCAGATTTCCCGCAGGAGTTCATCATTGCCGAGATCTTTCATGAAATCCTGTCCATGCGCGGTGACGCTGAAAGGAATTCCAGAGATTTGTTTTAGGAAAAGTGCCGTGTGCGCTGCGCGATTGGCGAAATGAACGTGAAAATGATCGACGCCACTGCGCGTGAAAAGCTCGGCGAAATAGAGGGCATTGCGCGCCCGTTGTTCGGCCTTCATTTCCCGGCCGTATTTTTGCTCGTGCCGGTCAACCAGCTCACCTGGCCATTCCCCAGTCGTTTTCGCATTTTCTTCCCAGATTCTGAGAATTTTCTGGGGTGGCGCGTAGTGAACAGGCGCACGCAACCGGGAGATATGTTCGTGACGCAAACTCGTGAGCGGCGGATAAATCGAGCCAATCTCAAGATCGACGCCAATCCGTTCCAACGCCAGCATCTCCGCGTCACAAAACGTTTGTGAGATAACGGGATAGCGCGAATAAAGGTAACCGAGTCGCATCCGGCTCGATGATTACGCGCAGCGCACAGAAATAGCAACGCCACGAAGAAAAACTGTCCCGAAGGTTTTCGGGGCGGCGACAATCACGAAAATCGCACGTCTTTGCCGGGATCCATCTCGAAATCCAACGTCAAGGCATCGTCTGTATTCGGCTTAATCACTTCCTCCATAAACTTCACGTAGACCGGGTCTTCTCGGAAGATGGCGTATTTGTCCATCGACTCGAAATCGATCGCGATGAAGAATGGCCATGGCAATTCTGGATCGACTCGCTTCCCGCATTTGATGCTCAAAACCTCGGGTATTTTCAAAAGCTGCATCCGCGTGTTCATCATCATTGCCTCGACACGGGCGGGAGTGACCTCAGGCTTGAGTTTGTAAAGGACGGTATGGTGAATCATGAAGGCTAAAGGTATTAGGCGCTTCCCGCAAGGCGCGCAAGTGGGAAACCGGCGCAGGTGGGACGGTTTATTCGATAGTCATTTCGATCGCCAGTTGGATAAAACTGCGGCCGTTTTACGCCATATGGATGACCGGGAGCTGGCTGCTCGTCACCGGTGTGACCTTCGTCGAAAGCATGCCGCGTTACTCATTGACCATGTTTCCGATCTTCATGCTCTTCGCTCTGGTGTCCAAAAACCGTTTCAGGAGCGCTCTGATCACGGTTTGGTCGCTGGTCTTCCTGGCGATTTTTGCCAGTCTTTTTGTCAGGGGTTGGTGGGCGTTCTGAAGAGCGCGTTTTATCTCTTCCAGTCGAGCGCGCCTTTTTTGACTGCGTAAACATAGCCCACCATCAATATCGAGATAAAGCTGAACATGCTCCAAAAGATGAGACCGCTCTGCTTGATTGACTCTCTGTAAACCACTGCCCACGGGTACATGAACACGATCTCGAGATCGAAGAGAATAAAGAGCATCGCTACGAGATAAAACTTCACGCTGAACCTGGGCGGCGCTTCCCCTTGCGGCAGCATGCCGCATTCGTAGGCAGTATCCTTCGCCCGTGTGCGTTTTCCGCTTTTCCCGACCAGCACGCTCACCAGAAGTGCTGAGCCGGCAAACAATATCGCTACGATAACTTGCAGGAGGACCGGCAGATATTCGCGCAGCATTCGCAATCCCAATGCGCTAGCTTTGTGTCGTCGAGACTACTTTACCGTGACAAGCCTCGCACTCGGAATCTGACCATTCTGCGGCGCGATCGCATTTGCCAAAGCCGAAGGCAGGCCTTTGTATTTCTTGCCATTCTTTTTGACCGCACCGCGTGCAACGAGATTTTGGAGTTTCTCGTAAGCCCGCAGCCGCAGCATTTCCTCGCCTCCGCTTGCCGCGTTCCGTGCCCGCAGATTTTCGTGGACGATATCGAAAAGCTGCTTGAACTCGAAAGAAGAACGCCGGGAGAGGACAGCAACCAGCTCCTCGGTTACCAAATCTGGGACTCGGCGGGAGAATGCATTTTTCTTTAGAATAGCCATAGGGCCAAAAGGATAGCACATTTTTGGCAAAGTGCAGCAGTTTTTCTTGACCAATTTTTGGAAATCGCCAAAGGAGTGCCGAAATGACGCACTTCTAAGGAGTAGGGGCGGCATTGGGTGTCGGATACGGATTTAAAGATGGCTGCGAAGTACCCGTCGGGGAAGAACCCCATCCCATTAAGCCGGTGTCCGCTTTCTGGTGCGCCGCAGCGCCAACGCTGCTGAGAATGGCCAGGCCAATCGCCGACTGGTCGAGAGTAAGCGGGCCGACCGATTCAGCGACATAGCCGTCGCGCTCATATCTTTGCGAAGAAACAATCGGGCTAAGGTGTTTCGTGATAACTTCGGGCGCTGGAAGTTTGCCAAGATTGACGTAATCAGTGATCCCTGGCATGAAAGCCGCCGCCAACAAGAACATCGGCCGAAGCGAAGCATCGAGCCGGGAATAAAGCAGGGCTGTATCGACGTAGGCAAAAAAGTTGCTCGGACTCGGCACCAATCTCGCGGCATTCTTGTAAGTTTGCGAATTCGAAAGCTCCGAGGACGCGCCGCCACCGCGCTTAATCGCCTCTTCCACGGAGACCGGATTGAAACCGGCGATCAAGGTCCGGTTTGACAAAGCAATTGTCGGAGTGACTGCCATCAGGCTGGCAGGTGACTGCATCGAAAAATAACGCACGCCATTCTTTTCGGTCTGTGTCCAAATCGCATCTTCCTCGCCGCGGGTGATGGCCTCGACGATCTCCCCTGCTTTTGTCGCATCTATCACCGGAAGCGTGAGGAATAAGGACGGCCAATGCGCGCTCGAAGGCCAGTCCGCTAACGATCCGAGCTCCAGCTCGAACGCGGCCTTCCAATCATCGGCTGTAATCCCGCTGTTGGAAAAAGTTTGAAAAAGTTTCTGCATTGCGCCCCCGACGCCCGCGGCTTGACTTAGTGCTTCAAACTTTTGCCCGACATTGAGCAGCATCGATAGATAAAACACTGTGTCTTTTGTGCCAAGCGTGAGGGAAGACCGAGTGATCTTTGCATGTTCTTCCAACTCTGGCATTTCGAGAAAGAGCAGATCGTGTATTTTCCCGTTCTCGAAGGTGGTCGCGCCAGAAATACCGCGCACTTGCTCCAGCATCGTGCGTTCATTGGACGAAACCGGCGATTGGATCACGGCGCGGAGCGCAGCAATTCGCTCGGAAAACATCTTCGGTTGCAGATAAAAAGACGCTGCGTAACTCGACGGCATATGAGCCGCCGCCGCGCGATATGCCTCGTCCGCGTCGAGTGCGACCTTTGAGTTTTTAAGGCGTCCGTCGGCGCGATCGAGAATCACCTTCAATTCCGCCAGATCAGTAGCGGCGAAAAACCATGGGCGGTCGTACGCCGTTGCCAATGTGAACGGAGTCGCGGTGACCATTTCAATCTCGTGATGTTCGTATTGAAGCTTTTCACGCTTCGCGCCCAAATTTTTCTCCAAGAGGTTCGATCGCCATTTGCCGATCACTCGCTCCGCGTCTTCGGGGCTCCCTTGGAAACGGAAGCCGCCTGCAAATTCCGGATTGTTATTATCGACCGACGTCAACGCGAGAAAGGCATCTTTTGGACCGAGCTGTTCGAAATCCTGCAGAGCTTGAGAAGCCGCATCTTTTTTCGGGAGTTTCGACAGCGGCTTGCGAAGAAAATCCTGTACGGCTGGTTCGCGGGAGAGCAGATAAAGATCAGAATGATGCCATTGATCGCGCGTCCGGTTGAAGTCTGGCAGGTGCGCCAGAAAAATCGTTTCGCGCGGAAGAAGCACACTGATGGGCGCGCCCGAAGTTTTTTGAGAAATGCGCCAGGCGTACCAGATGGCGACTGCGGCGGCCGCACCGGCGATCACGAGGAGTAAGATTCGTCTCATGAGAAAAGAGGTGTGAACGCTACGCGCGCGGATGAAATTGTCGATGGACGGCTTTCAGCCGCTGTTGATCGACGTGCGTGTAAACCTGCGTCGTGGAAATATCTGCGTGCCCGAGCATTTCCTGGATGATGCGCAGGTCAGCGCCGTTTCCGAGCAGATGCGTCGCGAAACTGTGCCGGAGAAGATGCGGATAAATATTTTTCTCCAATCCGGAGTGCCGGGCATGTTTTTTTACAATCTGCCAGATACGCGCCGTTGTTAATTTTGTCCCGCGCTCGGAAAGAAAAATCTCGTTGCTGCTACGGCGCTTCACGAGTTTTGGTCGTTCGGTGGACAAATAGGCTGCGAGCGCTTCGCACGCTTTGCGCCCAACCGGGATAAGTCGTGTTTTGTTCCCTTTGCCGGTCACACGCATGATGCGCTCTTCAAAGTTGAAGTTCTCCAGGCGCGCATTTGCCAGCTCGGAAATGCGCAACCCGCTCGCGTAAAGCAGCTCAATCATCGCGCGATCGCGCAACCCGTGCAGAGCTTTTGTGTCGATCTTCTCCAGTAATTGTTCAACCTGCAATTCATTGAGTGTTTCGGGCAGATACCGTTCGATGCGCGGCAGAGCGAGCGCTTCTGCCGGATCGCGATCCACGCCGCCTTTAGCTGCGAGAAAACGAAAGAAAATCTTGAGTGCGACCACGATTAGTTTAATCGATGACGCGGAAAGCCCGGCGCGTTTGCGATCGGCCAGATACTCGCTCATGAGCGCCAGCGTCACCTTGTGCGGGTCGTCGATCTTTTTTTTCGCGGCGCACCATTGCGCGAAATCAGCGAGCGATCGTTGGGTGGAGAGTTGGTAGTTTTCCGAAAGACCGCGCTCGACAGCGAGGAAGCGGATGAACGAGTCGATCGCCTGCTCCATCTTGGTGAAGTTTGCGCGAAAGGCCAAACTTTGGCAATCGAACGATTCATAGATAGGCAACCTCCACTTCCTTGCTGACCGCGACATTATTGACAAGCGAAGGTTAAATGTTCGATGTTCCGGCTACGATGAGTTTGGACCTGAATACGATCCTGAAGGATTGGCCGCACGAGAATGGCAACGTCAAGGTGCGCAAGATCGC
>CATPAT010000010.1 GCA_955652155.1 uncultured Chthoniobacterales bacterium
AAAAATAAGTGGGAGAATCGACCAAGGCACCTGACCAGCCGGCGAGACAGGAAACGACAAAGGCGATGGTGAACAGCAGGGCCGTTTTTTGCCCGCGGTGCAGCCAGAAGAAGAAAAAGATCGGCGTTAAGAAAAGTGGAATGATTTTGATGGAACAAGCGAGTGCGAGAAAGATCCCGCTTAACAAGACATGCTCTTCAACGCAGAAATAGGCTGCGATCAACAAGACACACACCATGATAGGATCGACGTTCCCGTGAAACCCGCTGACCATGAACGCAACAGGACTTACCGCGAACAACACGAGCGACCAGACCGGCGGTGCTCCTGTTTTTTCGCGCAACCGCAACAGGATTAGCACCGCAAAAAAATCAGCGAGTATGGAAGGAAACCTGAGAAGGAACGGGAATGAACGCGGGACACCGCCAGGCGTAGGAGGCGAAATATAGGAAGAGAGATGGTAGAGCAGGCCAAAGAACTCTCCGGTTAAGGGTGGATGATTAAAATGACGGTCCGCCCGGTACATATAATCGATCCCCGCAGTGTCGATGATCTGCCCAAAGCGAGCATGGATTGTTACGTCGCACGACCCGAACGTCGTTGCCGCGCAGTAGATCTTGAGCGCCGCGGCAACTAGAGCGGCGGACAGCACTAGAGTCTTTGGCGAGAAGTAAAGAAAGTGGCCTGAGCGCGGCGTGATTCCCGGCTCGGGGTGAATGTCACTCACAGAGTCGGGGAAAGCCAACGCCGTGCCAGCTGCTCCAGACAGCAGCGGGCCGCGTGCGAAAAGGTTTAGCGATTTGCCGATTCGATGGTTAAATCGTTAACCGATGGACCGGATCGTCGGAATCGAAACCGAATACGGCTGCCTGATGAGCAGCGAAGAGTTGCGCTGCAACTCCGAGGTTTGGCCGGCCAAGGTAAAGAATTACCTCTTCAACAAGGCACGCGCCGGCACGATCGATCTTCACTATCGCGATTACGAAGAACCGCCCGGCAACGGCGGTTTTCTTCTAAATGGCGGCCGGCTTTATCTCGACATGGGCCACATCGAGTACGCGTCGCCAGAATGTTTGCACCTCCACGATCTCGTCACTTACGAGATGGCCGGCGACGAACTGTTGCGTAGCTCGCTCGTCGCGCTCGAAGCCAGCGATCGCGTTTCATTCATCAAGAATAATGTCGATCATCACACCGGCGCGACATTTGGTTGCCACGAAAATTATTTGATGAAACGCGAGGCCCAGTTCACGCCTTCGGTGCTCGGGACGCTGCTCACCTTTCTTGCGACGCGACAAATTTTTACCGGGGCCGGCAGAGTAGGGCAGGCCAATCCGCTCGCATTCGATTTTGAGCCGCCCCAAGCGGAAACGCCGGTCGCGTTTCAGCTCAGTCAGCGCGCCGACCACATCGTGAACGACATCTATCAGTGGGTGCAGTTCAACCGTGCCATCATTAACGCGCGCGACGAGCCGCTGGCCGATTACCGCAAATATCGTCGGCTCCATTTGCTCATTGGCGATTCGAACATGAGCCCGTTTGCCAACGCGCTCAAGATCGGCACCACCGCCGCTGTGCTCTCGCTGCTCGAGCAACGCCAGTTGCCGCGCAACCTTGTTCTCAACGACGCCGTTCGCAGCACGCGCGACATCTCGCGCGATCCGACCCAGAAGTGGATTGTCGATCTTGAAAACGGCAAAACCATTGGCGCGCTCGATGTCCAATGGCAGTTCCACGATCTCGCCCAGCGCCATCTGCGAGAAAGAGATCCGGAGACCGATTGGTTGCTCGAGACCTGGAGTTTTGTTCTCGAATCAATCGAGCAAAATCCGCAGGCGCTGATCGGTGGAGTCGATTGGATCACTAAGAAATGGTTGCTCGAGACTTTCATGGCCTCGGAAAAAGTCGGCTGGGACGATCCCTGGCTACAAAGTTTGGACCTCGAATATCACAACATCGATCCAACCCGCGGATTGTTCTTCAGCGTTACGCCCGGCAAACGCGTTGCCGAATGGAACAACAGCTTCCAGCCGGCAAACGCGATTCGTGTTCCGCCCGCGAACACCCGCGCCTCAGGTCGCGCCCGCGCCGTCGCCTATTTTCAAGATCGACAACAACCCTACGTCATCAACTGGGACTCGATCGCCCACGACAGCCGCGATTTTCTCGTCATGGGCGACCCGTTCGAAACCTACAACGACGAAGTGGATAAGTTCCTCGCCAAACCACGGCCGGTTAGTAACCACGAAGAATGAAGCGAATGGCATGAGCGACACATAAGGTAAAGGCGCGACGGGTAGTGGCGAGCGACGCGGGAGTGAGCGAGTTTCAACTCGAATGATCCGAGAGAGAAGAAACCGAAAATCATGAAGAAGCCAGAGAAACCGGTGTCAGGCAGCGGCCTTAGCGCTGCCCAAGAACATCTGCGCCAACTCTGGGAGGAGCACATCCGACACGAGTTCGCCACTCACAACACCGAGGACACCCTCGCCACCATGGTGGAGGATGCTTATGTAAATCACATTCCGGTGCTGACTGGAGGTGTTGGCAAAGAACAGCTAAGAGAGTTTTACTCCAAGCGTTTTATTCCGCAGATGCCTCCGGACACGGAGATGGTTCCTCTCTCACGCACCATTGGCAACGATCGGCTTGTCGACGAAATGATCTTCAAGTTTACCCACACGATTAGGATGGACTGGATGTTGCCCGGCCTTGCTCCCACAAGAAGGCGTGTGGAGATCCCGCTCGTTGCGATTGTTCAGTTCCGCGATGGTAAACTGGCTCATGAACACATCTACTGGGACCAGGCATCAGTCCTGGTTCAACTCGGCCTCCTCGATCCGACGAAGCTTCCGGTCGCAGGTGTAGAGAGCGCCAGAAAAGCAATGGACAAACAGTTACCATCAAATGCGCTAATGAACCGTGCGGAGCAGGCACAGTAAGTCCTCGGCGCGACTTCAGGATGCAGCCAAACATCTCTCGCTTGTTTAGAATCGCTCGCGCACCCCTGCTGGCCCGCAATAGAGATGGCTGAAGCCGAATCGGAAACAGTCTTACCGCAGAAAAATAAATTACTGCGGATTCTTGGTTTGGGTTTTGGATTGGCGGTGGTTGTTGGTGGAACGATCGGTGTCAGTATTTTCCGTTTGCCTGGTCCGACGGCTAACTTGCTCGGAAATACTTGGCTGATTCTTGTGATCTGGACCCTCGGCGGAGCGTTCACTCTGTTGAACGCAAATTATACGGCCGAGCTCGCGACAATGATACCGAAGGCGGGCGGTCCTTATGTTTATGCCCGGCATGCCTACGGTGATTTTGCCGGCTTCGTCGTTGGTTGGAGCGATTGGCTGGGCAACGTTGCCGCGGTTGCTTTTCTGCCGATCGCTTTTGCTGAATATGCGATCGCCCTGTTTGCCCCATCTTTTGCCGGAGTCACCACGGTTGCGCTGGCATTCCTCCTTTTGCTCGCGTTCCTGAACTGGATCGGCCTTCGCGCGGGTAGCGGAACTCAGAAGCTGACGAGTTTTCTCAAGGCAATTGCGCTGCTTGCATTTGTTGTTGTCTGCTTTGCCCTAGGCGGACACCACAGCTCAGTCGACGCGGGACAAACGACGCAGACCGCGCCCGTTGGCCCTTTCGCCGCGCTGGTCGCAATCGTGTTGTCGTTTCAACTCATTCTCGGCGCTTACGGAGGTTGGAACTCTGTCATTTATTTTGCCGAAGAAGACGAAAATCCTGGCCGCAACATTCCGTGCTCGCTTCACGCTGGAGTTTTGTCGGTGATCGGAATCTATCTGCTCGTTAACGTTGCGTTGCTTTATGTCTTGCCGCTGCCTCAAATTGCGGCGTCAAAACTCGCCGCCGCTGATGCAATGCGAGTTGTTTTCGGAGTGCGAGGCGGACAAATCGTCACTGGACTCGCATTGCTTTCTATCATCGCCATCGTCAACGCGATTTTGATGTTCGCGCCGCGCACCCTTTATGCGCTCGGGCGCGATGGTTTGTTTTCGAGTAAAGCTACCGCGGTGAATGAAGGCGGTACACCGGTCGTCGCTCTGGCTGTTACCGTTGTTATGGCGACGATTTTGATTAGTCTCGGGACCTTTGAGAAGTTGATGGCGATCTACGCGTTTTACGCGGTAGCAAATAACATTGTGCTGATCAGCGCCCTATTTGTTCTCCGGAAACGCTCGCCGGACTTGCTGCGGCCGTTCCGGGCATGGGCGTATCCGTTTGCGCCGCTCGCGGTGCTGTTGGTTAGCGGCACGCTCGTTGTCGGATTCACCGTGAGTGATCCGAGAGACAGCATTTGCGCTCTGGTCCTACTGGCAGTGAGCTATCCGATATATCGTTTGATAAGATGGAAGTCAGTCGAACAACAAAGCAGGAGTTAAGAAGAATGAAACCGATCGACGGTTACTTTTTGATCAAGCCGGAGAATCTCGAGTGGCGGCCGTCGAACTTGATGAAAATTCCGAACGCGGATTTTCTGGAGCGAACGGGAAGCGAGATTCTGGGCGCGCGGTTGTGGCGGCTCCCGCCAAAAAGCGCGAACACGCTTCACAAGCATCCGAAGGCTGAGGAATTTTATTTTGTCGTGGAGGGCACAGGACGCATGCGCGTTGGCGACAAGACGTTGACGGTTCCGAAATATGGCGGGGTTCTCGTCGGTCCGAAACTTTTGCGGCAAGTCTTCAACGACACCGATGAAGAAGTTCTCTGGTTGATCGTCGGCGCGCCCGAAAAAGAATTCGAGTCCGGTGAGCCGCACGACATGAAGGCGTATTACCCGGTCGATCCGAAACAATTGCCGAAAGAGTTAGATGGTGTGACGTGGCCACCGGAAGAGAAGTGAAAAGTAGGAAGTAGAAATTAGAAGGCAGGAAATGGAGAGATTGGCCGCGTTCAGCATCGCGTTCGTATTCATCGCCAGCGCTTTCGGTCGGCAAAAGCCGGTAAATGAGTCGAGTGGCAGTGATTTGTCGTGGAAGAACCTCGACGCGCGCGTTGGTGAAATGGTCCAGCGATTCGACGGCGTGATGGGTGTGGCGATTGTCGATCTTACGGATGGGCGAATGATTTCGCGCAACGCCGATGGCGTGTTTCCGACCGCGAGCTCGATCAAGATCGCGATCCTGCTCGAGTTGTATCATCAGGAACAGGAAGCGCGGGCTGGCGCGGAACGTAAAGCGAAGCTCGATGACGTTTATAACTTCGATCCGAAAGAGCTGGTCGAATTTAGTCAGATCATGGCCGGTCTGACTCCGGGTGTGACGCGGGTTACAAATCGCGATCTTGCCCAATTCATGGTTGCCGTGAGCGACAACACCGCCGCCAACATTCTGATCGATCGTGTGGGCAAAGATAACGTGAACGCAATGCTGCGCGGCCTGGGCCTGACGAAAACTATGTTGCGACGCAAGATGATGGACTTCGCCGCCGCTCGACGCGGAGAGGAAAATGTTTCCACTCCTCAAGAAATGACGCGGCTGTTGGAAGCGATCTGCAAAGGCAAGTTGCTGAACAAGGAGTTAAATCAGCAGTTGATCAAACAATTATCGACGTTGAAGGAGAGTTACATTCCCCACGATCTGCCAGCGGGCGTGCAGGTGGCCAATAAACCCGGTAACTTGCAAAATGTTCGGACTGATTCAGGCATCGTCTTTGTAACGGATCGTCCGTTCGCGATGAGCGTGATGACGTCCAATGCCCGCGACGAGCGCGCGGCGGAACGTGCTATCAGCGAAATCGCGCTCGAAGCCTATCGTTACTTCGAGATGCCCAGCAAGAGTTCCCAATAGCGATTTGCGCAATAGGATCGATTCGGTCACGTTTGTTTGAAACAAACGATAAAAGAATGAAAGCACTAACGTTCGCAGTTTTGGCCTGGATAGCTCTAGCCGGAACGGGCTTCGCCCGGATCGGTGACGACGAGAAACAGATCGAGGCCACGTACGGCAAACCGGGCAAGGACTTGGGCACCCATTGGGATGTGCATGAACTGGGTTACATGTCGGGCGGATTCATGATTTTGGTCGATTTCGTGAATGGAATCAGCCAGCGGGAAGGTTTTGCGAATCCGGACACGTCACCGCTTTCGCCCCAGAGTGTCGAAGACATATTGCGGATGAGCGCGCCGGAAGGAACAAGCTGGAAGAAAGGGCCGGCAAGCGGAGACGATAGATCATGGACCCGCAGCGATAACAAGGTGATCGCAATGTTTCCCGCGCTCAGAAAATTTGTTTTTGTCCAGGACGTGAACTTCGTCCAGCCGAAGCAGTAGCTCGGAAGAAAGTAAAAATTAAAAAGTAGAAAGTAGAAAACTAATCCAGGCGCTGGAGGGAAGGGATGCCGTAGTTTTCCTGCAGATTGGGAGCTTCAGCATCAATACTCTTGGCCTCGAGTTCGATTTGTTTGGGATCTTCTTCGGTTTCGATTTTAATGAAGCCGCCTTCAATCGGTTGTTTTACGGCCGCGGCGAGATCATTGAGCGATTTTATTTCCTGGCCGTTGACCTTAAGCACGGTCAGATAAGAAAACTCATCGTAGCCGATCGTGTTGTTGGCCGGAAGCACCTGACTCAAAATCACGATGCGGCGATGTTCGCCGGGAAAAAGCTCCGATTGAAAGTGGTCGAGATAAACGAAACGCTGGGGCGCTTCCCGCTGCCAGTTCGGTCCCCATTCCTTGAGATACTGGCGGGATAATTCCTGAAAAATGAGACCGCCGAGCACCAGATACTTCGGCGCTTCATCGAGTGCATACGGCGGGCTGACGTAATCTTTTGCGTCGCGATGTTCGAGCGTGACCTTCAACTCCATCGGCTTTCCTTCACGCTGAATTTGAAACGGCAGGACGTCGCCCGCGTAGGAATGCGCGCTGATCAAATTCGTAAAATCAATCTTCCCGTAAAGTGGATCCACATAGTTGCCGTTCTGGTCGATCTCGTGATTGCCGACCGCCAACACAATATCGCCCACCTGCATGCCGGCTTTCATCGCGGGCATGTTTGGCTCGACGTTGGTGATATAAACGCCCCCGGGTTTGCCGGTTTGGCCGGCGTATTTGCGCAACTGTGGATCGCGCGTTGGAAAAAATGAAAAACCGACTCCAGGAAATCCTTGATAATGCTCGCCCTCGGCTTCCTTCAAAAAATGGGTGATGATCGGCGCCGGAATAGCATCGATGAGCTGCGAGCGCGGATCGTAGCGCAAGAGCAAACCGGCAAGCTTGTTGTTTTTGACGAGCGGAATCGTGTAACTGTTTTCGCGATACTGCATCGGAATGCTAATGCGGTAGGTAAGAAACTGGCCGACATCGACCGGGTATTTTGTCATCTGGATGGTCGTGACCAATCCTTCGGTCGCGACCAGGGCACCGGTTGGTTCCAGTTGCCAGGCGGCGAGCCGGTCGCCGACCACGGTATCTCCGGCGATGTCGAGCGGCGCGATGCCATCAAGGAAATTTTTCTCACTCGGCTGGAGAAGGGCGAG
The DNA here is from genome assembly GCA_955652155.1 of uncultured Chthoniobacterales bacterium. Classification (GTDB taxonomy): domain Bacteria; phylum Verrucomicrobiota; class Verrucomicrobiia; order Chthoniobacterales; family UBA10450; genus AV40. The sequence continues at coordinate 7,494 of CATPAT010000010.1, forward strand.
GTTCGCTTCGTAATCGATCACTTCAACGTTGGCAGCGGTCTTTTCGCCCGATTCCGCGCGTTCAAGCTCAACGTAATTCTGGTTCGTCACCAAATCCGCGGTCACGAGGACTCGTCCTTTCGAGAGAACTGCGCCGAGCGCGCGCTTCGAGACGGGCGCTTTCTTTTGCCATGGTCGAAAATAATCATAGGGCTGGCCAGTCACGTTCACGCGCACGAGCGAAAGCACCTTTTGTTTGACGTCCTTATTTGGCGGCGAGCCCGCTTCTTTTTTCACAGCGGCCCCGGCGGTGACGACCAAAGCGAAAACAACACTGATGAATAAGCTTCGCATTTTAAATCTTCGTCTGGAGATCGGGCGCCTTCGTGGTGGGCTGCTCCTGGAGATTTTGCTCGCGGACGACGTTGTAACGCATCTTGATTCGTTCCCGCGCGCCCTCAACTTGTTTCGGATCGAGCACCAGTGGCGGCCCGTCCCCAATCAGGTCGATCACCAATCGGTCGGCTGGCTCGGCCAAGGTCTGACTTAACTCGTCCATGGTGTGAATCTTTTTCCCGTTGATCGAATCGACAATTCCGCCGCGATAAGGCGCGAGATAAGTGTTGATCGGGTCCGGCAAAATATTCGTCAGCACAATTACGTCCGGATGCTCGCGATAGATTTGATCGATCACGTAGAAATCGAAGAAATGGCGGAGACGCAGATCAGTCGGCTGATACGCTTCGAGCAAGTCAAGCGACAGCGGCTGAAAAAGCAGCCCGCCGTAAAGAACATAACGCGGCCGGACGTCGTATTTGTGGCTCTGCATTAAATACGGCGGCACGGTGTCGAGCTGAACACTTCCGCTAGTCGATTTTTTGTCGCGCCAAATGTCGAACTTCACATTGTCGCGCTTGAATTTGCGTTCGACCACCTCGGGCATCTCCACTCGCTCGCCTTCCAGCTCCACATTTCCGTCGCTCGCGATCGGATGATTATCGATGGAGAGCAAAACGTCACCCGGCTGAAGAATTTTCGCGCACGGTCCGGCTGCGACGACCGTCTCGACTAACACGCCGCGACCGTCGTCCTTCAGTCCAAGAAATTTCCGCTGGGCCGGGTTTTGTAATTTCCCGTAAGTAATTCCAAGATCGACATACCCATCGTAACGGCCATCGCTCACGTCCTTGAGGAAGCGGTTAATCACCGGCGTCGGCACCATGTAGGCAACGCCTTGCGCGACGTCGCCGCTGTAACCTTGAAACGCGACGCCGACGACCTTTGCATTTTCCATCACCGGACCGCCGCTGTTACCGGGATTAATTTGAGCGCTGATTTGAATGGCGAGGTGCTGATCAATCGATGAGTGGGTGTAAAGTTGGAAATCGATCCGCGAAACAATGCCGGTCGTCACCGACATGCGTTCGCCGCCGATTGGATAACCGTAGGCCGAAACGGTCGACTCAAGCTCGGGAATACCGCCGAACTTGAGCGCCAACATGTTCTTGTAGAAATTCGGTGAATCGACCGTGATGAGCGCCAAGTCGCAATCGTGGGCGACGAAAAGCACTTTCGCCGGATACTTGTTCGGGTCGCCGTCGCGCTCGACTGTGAGATAGCGACTGTTGCTGACGACGTGTGCGTTCGTCATGATACGGTTGCCGTCGATCACGAACCCGGCGCCGACCCCACGCCCGAGCATGCCGGCATTCCAGGGCGCGCGATAATCCGGCGCAACTTCGGTGGCGGTGATCCGCACTAAACTTTTTTGAATCGGGCCGTTTGGCCGCGGGGGCGCCACCGGGACCGGAACGGCAACGACATTTTGTGCGGGCGTGTTTGCCCGTCCCCCGGGTGGAACGTCGCGAGGTCTTGGCTCAATTGGAGATTCTGAAGGTGGCGCTCCGTTCGGTTGCTGTCCGTTCTGCTGCTGCTGCCCGTACGATGTCGACGTAACGAGCAGTGCTACTGCGATCAAAATGGGAACGCCCTTCATGCCGGAGAGTCTGGAAGATGAAACGAAGTGATTGAAAAGCAACCGCTCAAATTCCTGTCCGATCAAGCAGCGATTTCAAAACTTTCTCGGCCTCGAAGATTTCACGCGCGATTTGTCGGGCCGCGCCGGAGTGTTTCGGATAATCGGCATTAATTTTCTTTACGGCATCTGCGATCTCGCCTAACGAGCGAAATGCGAGAAGACCGGCATCCCCGCCGTAATTTTTCGTGAATCCGGTTTCCTGGGTGACGACCGGGCGTCCCGCGGCGAGGTAACAGGCGCTCCGATCGCTGAACCACCCGGTATTGAGCCGGACATACTGATCTTTCGCGGTTGTAAACTCGCCTTTCGATTGCTGGATGTAATCGCGGTAATGCCAATAATCGATGCTCATCTGCAACGGTGAGACCAAACGCCAGCCGTTGCGTTCGAATTTTTCGCGCGCGCATAGGTCTTCAATGTTGGTCGCAAGTTCGAACGTCTCTCCGGCCCTTTTCGGCGCGGCCGCGAAACGCAAGAATTCGCGCGACTTGCTCCAGAGATATTTTCGACCCCGCCAGGTGATGTCTTTCAATCCGCTGGTCGACCAATTCGCGATCGAAGTGAAAACTGCCGCCTGTTTGGGGACCCGCTTCGTTTTCCAAAGGCCGGTCACAATTGGCTGTCGCGTCGCGTGCCATTTAAATCCGTGCCTTGGGACAGGGAATTTTTTCGTGCCGACATTTTCGCCGAACGTGAAGAGCGCGTGATGACGGCTGAGATAGTCGATCGTCGATTTTACCCCCTGGTCGATCTTGATTTGCTCAACCCCGGGGTCGCTCTCGACATAAATAATGCGATCGCTCTTCAAGAGATCGTCATTGAACTCCTGTGTCCCGCAAATGTTCAGGATCGCGTCGGCGTCGCGATAAAGCTGGCGAATTTTTCTTAACGGAAGGCCGGCCGTCGGATTACTCTTGAGGTAACGGGCGCAAAAAGCCCAGCGATTCTTGAAATCGAATTCGCCCGCCAAACGATCCAAGACTTTCGCGGCGTAATCGAACTCGTTATTAACTTCGAAGGTTTCTGGGTTGTAAGGAAGCCGCGCTGAATCTTCGATGTAATAGACGTCGTGCCCCAGCTGTTGCAGTCCGACAACATAATGGACGTGCTGCCAAATCACGCCGGCAATCGGCATCGAGCCCATGAAGCCCATCACCACGATGCGCTTGCGGGCCATCACGGAGAAAACGCAGAACACCGAACGCCGAACATCCAATCTCGAATAAAAAAGACGGTGCTCCGAATTCGGGATTGGGCGTTGAACGTTGAGCGCTCGCCACGGCGGAGCCCGTCCCGGGCAAAGGCGGGTTGAAAGTTTGCTGCGGTCACTGGAATGTTTTCACCACAGCAGCCGGATTCCCTGCTACGATTGTGTTCGCTGGGATGCTTTTCGTTACCACCGCGCCAGCGGCGACGATGGAGTTGTCGCCAATGGTCACACCCTTCAGAATCACCGCGTTCATTCCAATCCAGACGTTGTCGCCGATCTTAACTGGCGCGGTTTTCAATTTTGGCCGCGGCGGCCGATCTTTGAAGTAGGGGGCGAGCGCCTGCGCATCGATCAATCGCTGGGCGGGCTCGAGCGGATGAAAATCCGAGTCAGCGATTCCGACGCCCCACGAAACCAGGCAGTATGATCCGATCTCGATCTTCTCTTCGGCCATGATGAGCGCGCCATTGAGAAGTGTGAAATCGCCAATGGTGCAGCGGCCGTTTTCGCCGATTGCAAACGAGCAGCCGGCGTAACAGGAAACGTGTTTGCCAATCACAACTGCGTCGGGCTTTTTGCTGACCATTTTGCGAAAGATCTGCGCGCTTTCGCAGTAAAACCCTTCACCGAATTCGACGTTCGCCGGAATCGGGTGCGGCCACCAATCCTCCTCCACATGTCGATCTTGTTTGACGTTGCTCATGTTGGAAATTTTCCGGAAGCGAACAGTTTCGCGTAAACGCCGCCGCGCGCGAGCAATTCCGCTCCGCGCCCTTGCTCGACGATGCGCCCGCGCTCGAGGACGACGATGCGATCAACGTCGTGAATGGTAGCGAGCCGATGCGTCGCAATCAACGTCGTCCGCCCGCGCATTAAATCTTTAATCGTTTCCATGATGGCGGCTTCCGTCGTGGGATCGAGCGCTGAAGTCGGCTCATCGAGAAGCAGCACCGGCGCGTTTTTCAGGAACGCGCGCGCGATGCCTATTCGTTGACGCTGCCCGACGCTCAACTGTCCGCCGCGTTCGCCCACGGTGTTGGCGTAGCCGTTTGGCAATTGGCAAATGAATTCATCGGCTTGAGCGCGCTTGGCCGCATCAATGATTTCGTCGTCGCTCGCATCGGGCCGGCCGTAGGCAATGTTTTCCCGAATCGTCGTCGAAAAAAGCAATGTGTCCTGGAGGACGATCCCGATTTGCGCGCGCAGAGATTTCTTTTTGATCTCGCGCACATTGCGGCCGTCGAGCGCGACCGAACCGGAAGTCGGATCGTAAAAACGCGGGACCAAACTTAAAAGCGTGCTTTTCCCGGCGCCAGTGCCGCCGACGATCGCGATCATTTGATTCGGCTCGATCCGAAGATCGACATCATGCAGCACTGGTCGCCCTTGTCCGCTACCGGACGGACTCGCGACGGCAAGTGCGTAACCAAACGACACGTTTTGAAATCCGATCGCACCTTTGGCGGATTCGATCGCGACTGCGTTTGGCGAATCAGCCACGTCGTCTTCGCGATCGAGCACTTCGAAGCACCGTCTCGCGCCGGCAGTCGCGCCTTCCATCGCCCACGCGGTATAGGTGATCGATTCGAGCGGTTGATAGAGCATTAAGAGATAGGCGCTGAAAACAAGCAGTGTTCCGAGCGTGAGCGTGCCGGCGAGGACGTGCAACGTTCCGACGTAATACATTGCCGAGGTGCCAAGCACCATCAGAGTGCTGATCACGAGCGCGCTGTTTACGTTGGTGAGGGTGAGCCGCAAATTCGCCTGCAAACTTTGTTGCGCTTGCTGATGGAATTGCATGACCTCGTATTGTTCCCGGCCGAACGCGTGCACCATTCGAATGGAACTGAGCCCTTCCTGCGCTTGTGCGAGCACCGCGCTTTCCTGTTCCTGGATAAATGTTGATTCGCGGCGGATGCGATGCGCGAAAAAATAAATCGCCGCGATAATGAACGGCACAATGCCTAACGAGAGCAATGTCAGTTGCCAATCCAGCTGCACCATAATCGCGAACGTGCCGATCAATGTGACCACCGACCCGAAAATGCCGGTGAAGCCTTTGTTGTAAATCGTCTGGATCGATTGCGAATCGTAGGCAACCCGAAAGCTTAAATCGCTCGACCGTCGGACATCGTGATACTTGAGCGAGAGCGATTGCAAATAAGCGTAAAGATCGGTGCGAAGTTTGAGCAGCGCCTGCAGACCGACTTTGACCAGAATGTAATTGGTGGCCCAATTAATTAATCCCCATAAGAACTGAATCGCAACGAGCGCGAGGCAGAGCAGGGGAAGCCGGGTGTGCCAGTCGCCCCGCGGTGTCGGATTCGGTCTCAGAAAATCATCGACGATGATTTTGAACGGCCACGGTTTCAGCAAATTCAGTCCGATGCCGATGAGCGACAGCAGCAATCCCACAACCGTTTGCGGGAGAAACGGTCGGTAGTAACGAAGGACGCGCCGGTAGATCGACATATCGATTTTAGATTGCGGATTTTGGATTTTGGATTGAACTAGTCGCGCGTTCGCCAGCGTAATCGCAAATCGAAAATCCAAAATCTAAAATTCGAAGGTGCATCAACTAGTTCAAGTCTGGTTCGAATGGGTCCTGACCGGGGGCTACCTCGGCATCATTGTCTTAATGGCGATGGGGAGCACACCGTTGCCAGTGCCGGCTGAAGTGGTGGTGCCGCCGGCCGCATTTCTGGCCGCCCAAGGCCGGTTGAGTCTTGCCGGCGTGGTCCTAGCGAGCACTCTCGGTGCGTATCTGGGCGCGGCATTAATGTATTGGCTCTCACTTTGGCTCGGACGTCCATTAGTCGTGCGTTTCGGGCGGTTCATTCTATTTCCGCCCAAGAAATTGGAGGAAGCGGAACATTGGCTCGCCCGCTATCAGGCCGGGGGCGTCTTTTTCGCGCGCCTTTTGCCTGGCGTTAGGCATTTGATCTCCATCCCCGCCGGTATTGTCCGGATGAATTTCGCTGTCTTCAGCATATGGACGATCATCGGGTCGGCGATTTCGTGTTCGATCCTCGCTTATTTGGGCGTCCGGGCTCAACATTTTGCGCCCGATCTTCTTAAGGATCCGGAAGCGCTGGTCCAATTCGTGCGCGGGCAATCGAAGTGGCTGCTCCTGGTAGTTCTGGCATTTGCAGCGCTTTACATCGTGTCCATGCGGCTTTCCAAACGGAAATCTGACTGACCTGTGCGGCCGCAACATTGATCAAACCGCAGTGACCACGACGCGCGAAATTAGATTGAACAGGGGCACTGAAGCTGCTGTCAAAAGGATACAAAGCAATGAAGAAAAACAGCCAGATCCTAAAGCCGCGTCCGAAGCTTTCTTTTGGAGACCTTGTCCTCGCCGTCAGTTCCTGCACGAAGAACACGAAAGAAACAGTCGCGACCGTTGCGGACTTGTTGGCCAGCGGAAAAGTGCGCGTCCAGAGCGACGGCAAATTTCTGCGCGCCAAGGTTTGCTAAGCTAATTCGACTTTCGAGAGTCGCTCCGGTGGTTTGTCCGCCGGAGCGATTTTCTTTTGCGCCACAAAACACTTTCGCGTTTGGCGCGTCATTCTATCTTGCGGCGTGATCGATCGTTATTCGCGGCCGCAAATGCGCGATATCTGGGCCGACCAGCGCAAATTCCAGATTTGGCTCGAGATCGAATTGCTCGCCTGCGAAGCGATGGCCGAACTCGGCCAGATCCCGAAAAACGACGCCGATGAAATTCGAAAGCGGGCGCGTTTTTCGATTCCGGAGATTCTCGAGATCGAGAAGCGGACAAACCACGATGTCATTGCGTTTCTTGAAAATGTCGCCGCTTCCGTAGGCCCGGCTGCGCGTTGGATTCATCAAGGGCTAACCTCGTCAGACGTTCTCGACACGACATTGTCCGTTCAACTCACCGAATCGACCAAAATCCTGGCGGGCGATTTGAAGCAATTGCGTAGCGTGATTGCCGCGCAGGCGCGCCGTTACAAAATGACGCCGATGATCGGGCGTAGTCACGGCGTGCATGCCGAACCGATCACTTTTGGGTTAAAGCTCGCGCTCATGTTCGACGAGTTCGGCCGGGCGGAGGAGCGACTGGCGCAAACACTCGAACGCATTCGCGTCGGCAAAATCAGTGGTGCAGTCGGCACGCATGCACACGTCGATCCAAGAGTTGAACGCGCGGTCTGCGAGAAGCTTGGACTGAAACCGGCGACTCTGTCCACCCAGATCGTGCAACGCGACCGGCACGCCGAATTTATGACCACGCTGGCCGTGACCGCCTCCAGCATCGATCGCTGGGCAACAGAGTTTCGTCACCTGCAACGAACCGAAGTCCTCGAAGTTGAAGAATATTTTGGCGAAGGGCAAAAAGGAAGTTCGGCGATGCCGCACAAACGCAATCCGATCACGAGTGAGCGATTAAGCGGACTGGCGCGTGTGATCCGCGGCAATTCAGTCGTGGCTTTGGAAAACGTCGCTCTTTGGCACGAGCGCGACATCAGCCATTCGAGCGCGGAGCGAATCATTTTGCCGGACTCCTGTATTTTGCTCGATTTCATGCTCTTTGAACTGCGCAACCTGGTGGAACGGCTCCAAGTCTATCCCGAGCGGATGCAACAAAATCTCGACGTGACGAAGGGGCTTTATAACAGCCAATCGATTTTGCTCGCGCTTACCCGCGCCGGTCTGGAACGCAAAGTCGCTTATGAAGCGGTGCAGCGGGCAACGATGAAAACGTGGAAAGGCGAGGGGACTTTCGCGAAGAACGTAAAAGCTGAGCCGGAAATCACGGCAAAACTTCCCGCGGAGGAGATCGATCGACTTTGCGCGCTCGACATTCACTTCCAACATGTCGACGAAACATTCAAAGCGCTCGGCTTGGAGTAGATCGACAACGTCGAGGATCGACGTCTTGGCAGTCGCTGCGATCACTTGATCGGGCTGAGGAGCAGCTCGGCAATGCGCCCCGAGTCGTCGAGTTTCAGAACGCGCAAGTCGAACTTAGCTGCGGTCTGCTCTGGCGCCTTTGGATTGAGCGTCACGCGCACGGCATTCGTGGTCCAATTCAAAATCAACTGCGCAACCTGAAAACCGGGCGTCAGCTCAACCGCGTTTAATTCGAGATAAGCTCGCAACTCCATCGTCATCGGTGTCGTGCCGGCGGGCGTGAGTTGAACATGCGTCCGTGTTTCGTTGGGAATGAGAGCCACACCGCCGATCTCAAAGGCGGTTCGCATTTGCGCCGGTTGAAACGGCCTTGAAGTTGGAACTACTCGCATCGTAGAAATACGGCCTTGGCCGCTCAATTTTGTCGGGCCAAGTTGAAATCCCAGCTCGGCCGGAATGGCGGCACGCGCCGCCGCCGATTGCAGCCGAAGCGACGCCGTCAGCGACGCTGGGCGCGCATGAATTGCCCCCATCTGAAGCTGCGACGTCAGTTGCATCGATACCACTTCCAGAAAAAGACCGAGCACGGCGGCATTCCCATCAGCGGGTGCGACTCGGATCGTCGAAATGGTCGTCGGAACGCGCTGTTCGGTGTGAGATTTAGCCGGAGCAGGGGCAGTCGTTGGAGCGTGCTCTTCGATGTGCGATTCAACCGGAGCAAGGGTAGTGGGCGGAACTGCGCGACCTTGCCGCTCCGTTGCGATTTCTTTTTCCGGCAGCGGCGGCGGCATGGGTGCGGGTTCGCTGATTGCCAGCGCGCGTGGTCTCTCCTCGATTTGTCTTTCGAATACGTGCTTGGTGTTGAGCGTTCGACGGACAAGATCGACAAATGCGTCCGAAAGAAAG
>CATPAT010000011.1 GCA_955652155.1 uncultured Chthoniobacterales bacterium
ACTGAAGAGCGCGTTGGTGACCCGCCATTGCAGCGGCAGGAATTGAGTCGAACCAAGCGCAAAGTTCTGGGCCCACAAAGTGGCGAAACAGGAACCGATCGATAACACGAACAGCGGAACTTTCTCAACGATCAGCTTTGTCCACGGCGGGTTCGAACTTTTCTTACTTCTGACCTCCCTGGCCGCCGTAGCCTTGGCGAAGGAGGCTGACTTCTGACTTCTGTTGAGCGGCCAATAATCGAGCAAGAGCAAGATGATTGGCGTCGTAATCAACATCGGTTTCGACATCAAACCGCACGCGAACAAGATCGACATCCCCAGGTAGCGGCCAACCGTTTGTTTTCGGGTCCAGCGGAAGTAAGCCAGGAGCGTGAGCATGAAAAACACGCCGCTGAGCACGTCCTTTCGTTCCGCAATCCACGCCACCGATTCGACTCGCAACGGATGAATGGCGAAAACCGCCGCAACAAACGCGCTTGCCCAAATGCTGCTGGTGATCTGCGCGAGCAAAATAAAAAGCAGCACCGCCGCGATGCTGTGGAAAAAGACGTTCATCAAGTGATGCGCGCCCGGGTTCACGCCGAACAACTGACAATCGAGCATGTGCGACATCGTCGTGAGCGGGTGCCAGTTCTGGGAATGAACATGAGTAAAAGCCCATGCGATCCCGCGCCACGTCAGCCCTGCTCGCACGTGCGCGTTGTCGAACACGTAAAGCGGATCGTCGTAATTAACGAATTGGTAATTGCCCGTTTGACCAAACACCGCCCACGTCAGTGCGATCAAAAAAATGCTGATGCCAATCAGGGTCCAACGCGACTGTTTGATACTCACCGTCCGCAATTCAACGACGACTCAACGTTTTTCCAAATGAATCTTCGCTTCATCCTCTTGGCCATTCTCCAAAAGTGCCCGGCCGAGGAAATCATCGGCGTCCGGGTAATTCGGGTCGATTTGCAACGCCGCCTTATAATGAATGATCGCCTCCGAGAGCCGGCGATCACGATGGAGTCCGACGGCCAGATTATAGTGCGCCAGCGCGCTGGATGGCTGTAACCGCACAACGTCGCGGTAATAGCGGATCGCTTCCTCCATCCGTCCCTGTTCGAGAAGCAGATTAGCGAGCGTGGTTTCTACATCCGGATCGGGGGCGTCAATCTTGGCCGCCGCTTCGTACTGCGCGATCGCGTCGTTCGTTCGCCCTTTTTTTTCGGACAAGGCATTGGCGAGTTTCAATCTTGCGTCGACATCATTTGGGTGACGAGCGACCACGATCTGTAGTTCGGTAATCGCGTCGTCCAGGCGTTGTTGCTCCAGCAGAAGCTGGCCAAGACCAAGATGAGCCACGTCATTGTCAGTAGTCACAGCCAGAGTATGTCGCCAGAGCCGTTCGCTATCGTGCCAATACGAGACCTGGTCCGCTGCACGCGAGGCGAGCGCACTTATTATGATTGCGGCCGCTACCCCAAGAACTGGCCGATGATAGCGCCAGAACCTGGCAAGATCGACAACCCCCCAGGTGGCCGCGAGGCAGAGCCCGATCTGCGGTAGATAAGTATAGCGATCAGCATGCGCTTGGCCGCCGACTTGCAGCAATCCAATTACGGGCAGGAGCATGATCAAATACCAACCCCACCCCACAATGAGATAAGGGCTTCGTTTTCTGAGCGCGAAAACGCCGAGCGTAACCGCTATCAACAAGGCCGCCGCGCCGGCAACCTGCCAAAGCGGAAGTTTGCCCGGATGATGGTAGGCGAGCGCGAGATTAGCCGGCCAAATCATTTGCCAGATGTAAACAAGACAAGCCACCAGAGCGTTGGTGATTCGCCATGTGAGCGGTAACACCTCGAGCCGGACTAATCCGATTCCTTCATTTTGCGCAATCAGTGTCCCGGCGGCGGACGCGATCGACATAACGACGAGTGGAATTTTTTCAACCAGAACCCTCCGCGCGCTCGAGTCGGAAAGGCGTTTGAGCGGCCAATAGTCGAGCAATAACAGAATCACCGGAAGCGTCACCAACATCGGCTTCGACATCAAACCACACGCGAACAAGATCAACACCGACAGATAGCGGCCGACGTTCGGTTTTCGTGTGTAGTGAAAATAGGCGAGCAGCGTCAGGACAAAGAACAAACCGCTCAAGACGTCTTTCCGCTCCGAAATCCAGGCGACGGATTCAACGTGGAGGGGGTGAATTGCAAAAACCGCAGCCACGAATGCGCTGCTCCCGATAGCGCCACTCCGGCTCGGACTGTCCGTGAATTGCGCGAGCAAGAAAAAAAGAAGGGCCGCGGTCGCGCTGTGCAACAGCACATTCACAAAATGATGCGCACCCGGCTTCAAACCGAAAAGCTGGCAATCCAACATGTGCGAGATGGTCGTTAGCGGATGCCAATTGTGGGAATGAACATGGGTGAACGCCCAAGCAACGCCCTGCCAGCTCAGTCCGGTCCGAACGTGGTCATTTTCGCTGACGTAAATCGGATCGTCGAAGTTGACGAATTCATGGCCGACCGTGTGGCCGAAAACCGCCCACGTAATCGCGATCAACGCAGCGCAAATCGCGAATTTCAAAACGAGCTGGGCGCGCACAATTTCGGAGGAATTAAGTTCACCCCGACCGGAGTGCAAACAAGTTGTCGATCTTGCCCAGGTCCGGCGCTAAAAGTAACCGTGTGTTCACCGGATTGATCGAAGAGGTAGGTCGCGTGCTTTGGATTCGGATGAGCGACCGGGGCACTCAACTGCAGCTGACGGCGCCAAAGCTCGCGGCCGCGGTTGCGGTCGGTGATAGCGTAGCGGTGAACGGTTGCTGTCTAACGGTGAGCGCACATCGCGGCGACCAACTCACATTCGACCTTCTCGAAGAAACGCTCGATCGCACCAACTTAAAGGGACTGCGACGGGACAGTCCGGTAAATCTCGAACGCGCACTCATCGCGGGGGCGCCGATGGGCGGTCACTTTGTCCAAGGCCACATCGATTGCAGCGCCAAAGCGATTTCGTTTGAGAGGACCGGAGAAGATTATCGGCTTGAGGTGGATCTACCGAAGGACTTCGCGCATTATGCAGCTTACAAAGGCTCGGTCGCGATCAATGGGATCAGTCTCACAATCGCGGACCTTTTACCGAAGAGCTTCGCCGTCTGGATCATTCCCCACACCAAGCGGCACACCAACATCGACAACGTCGCGGTCGGCGACTTGGTCAATGTTGAATTCGACATTCTGGCCAAGTACGTCGAGCGGATGCTTGCGCGCCACACGCCGGATGATTAAGCGAGCGCCGCCCGCCCGCATTCGCTGTCTCTATATATATAGTACGTTTCGGCGCGGCACTATTTTGCCCCCAGGCCCATGATCACCGCCGGGATGGTTCGTAGCAGAATCTTGAAGTCCAGCGCGAGCGACCAACGGTCGATGTAATCGAGATCGAGCCGGACCCAGTCTTGAAAATCGCGCACCTGGTTGCGACCGCTAATCTGCCACAGGCAGGTAAGCCCCGGCTTGACGCTCAGGCGCCGGCGTTGGGCGGTATTCTCGAATTTCTCTACTTCGTAAAGTGGCAACGGACGTGGTCCGACCAAACTCATGTCTCCCATCAGCACGTTCAGAAGTTGCGGCAGCTCGTCGAAGCTCGTTCGGCGCAGCCAACCGCCGAACCGCGTGATGCGCGGGTCGGATTCCACCTTGAAAACGGGCCCGCTCATCTGATTGAACGGCTCCAGCTCGGCGCGCCGCATCTCGGCGTCGTCGGTCATCGAGCGAAATTTGTACATGACAAAAGCTTTGCCGTATTTGCCGGCGCGGCGTTGTCGAAAAATTACCGGCCACGGCGATGTGATCCGAATAATGAGCGCGGCAATCGCCATCGGAATTGCCATCACCAACAGGACGATCAAAGCCACAACGCGATCGAAGACATCCTTGATCAACAGCGCCCAGGAAACTTCCGGCGTTGAACGGAAAACCAACATCGGACGCCCGGCGAACGCGTCGAAATCCGGCTTCGCGATCGATGTCCGAATAAAATCGGCCACCAACCAGGCCGGGACGCCTTCTACTTCGCAGGCGCTGATGGCCTCTTCGACCCGATTCAGCTGGCTGTGGCCGGCGGCGAAAATAACTCGCGAAACCGCATGCCGATGCATCGCTTCGACCAGATCAGAGATTGGCTGCTGCTCGATGTCGATCCGCCCAACCACATCGATGAGTAACCTTTGTTCCGTGGTAAACGACCGCTCCAGAGCGGCCAAATCCTGCGGCAAACCCGCCAGCAACACCGGTTCGCGTTGCACGCCGCGCACCGCTCTGCGCCGCAGACGCGCGGCAATTAATCGTTCCTTTGCCAGCAACACGACCGTGCCGATCAAAATGAATAGGAGAGGAACCGTTCGATTGGCCAGCGGCAAACGGAGAAAAATCACGCAGCCGCTGACGATGATGCTGAGCCCGATCATCGCGCGCGCGATCTGCATGATCGAGCGCCACTTGGTCTTGTTGAGCGGCGATTGATAAAAACCTTGCAGGTCGAGCAAAATCGGGCCGAACGCCATGATCGGAATGAGCAGCCAGGCGTAATTACTTTGCGGATCGACGCTCTTGCTCAGGTTAAACCACAATGTGCTGTAATAACGCAGGGCATAGGCAGCCCATAACGACAGCGCCAGTAGGAACGCGTCGATTAGGACTTGCAGCTGCGTGTTTAGTTCCTGTCGTCGCGCGAGCATGCTACAAAAGGAGCAATCATCGCCCTTTCCTGATTTTTGGAATTGCTAATTATATGATAACGCGCAGGCCGGTCAAAGAAGCGAACCAGCTTATCGTTGGTGTTATCGCCTCGCCCGCCGATCTCCGTTTCGCCGTTACCATGCATCAGCCGCCGGACCTTTTCGAGCTTCGACTCGACCATCTCTGCGGCATGCTCGGTCCAGTCGAGCGCAAAATGTTGATCTTGTCCGGTCGCCGCGGCGACACTCGCCGTGGCGAGCCCGCGCCGGTCATCATCACCGCCCGCGACCCACGCGAAGGTGGTGCGAATAATCTTTCGTTCCAGCAACGGCTCGACTTGCTTTTGCGTTTTTTGCCGAACGCCAAATATCTCGATGTCGAACTGCGTTCGGCGCGCGGATTTAAATCTCTGCTTGAGCGCGCCCGAAAACAAAATGTCCGCCGGATTCTTTCGTTCCATAATTTCAAATCTACACCATCGCCGCGCAGCTTGCGCGCCAAGGCAGCGTCAGCCAAAGCGCTCGGCGCCGACATCTTCAAAGTCGCAACGCGCACCGATACCCCGGCAGAGCTCGCTCACCTTGTCGATTTTGTGATGAATAAGGGTGTCGATCTTTCGGTGAGCGCGATGGGCATCGGCAGACTCGGCGCAATCTCGCGTTTGCTGCTCGCCAGCTACGGCTCCGTTCTTAATTACGGTTCACTTCGCCGAGCACAAGTCGAAGGACAATTGCCGATCGAACTGTTGCGTTCCGCGTTGCGGCATTGAAATTGTTCCAGGCGTTGGCGCACTTCTTTTCATTTTCAACAAACAAGGACGCCAACTTTACGGCGGGAGCCGCTGAGCGGCAGCGAATGCGGCTAGGGAAGCGGGGCAGCCGGGATTAATAGCCGGCGTAACGCCCGCGCGCGGCGCTGGATCCTGACCTAGATTAAAATTTCTCGCGCGACTGCGCTCAAGGAAGGATATTAATCCAGGGACGGAAACCGAAAGTGAAAAATGGGTCGGTAGATTTACCCGATGAAGTGCCGGTGATGCCCTTGCCGGGCGCAGTCCTGTTTCCGCATGCGCTGTTGCCGCTTTATATTTTCGAGCCGCGCTATCGCGACATGCTCGAGCACGCGCTCCAACACGACCGGATGTTTAGTGTGGCGCTGATCAAACCGAGCTGTCCGGAATGGCGCGCTCCGGAAGATTTCTTTCATTTCGCTACCGTCGGTCTCATCCGCGCCTGCGTCGGTCGCGACGATGGCAATTCGAATCTCGTTCTCCAGGGTTTGCATCGCGTCCGTTTCTCAAGTTTCCAACAAGAAACGCCGTTCCCGATTGCCAGGATCGACATCATCGAATCGCGCAACGACACCGCGACGGTTGAGACGGAAGCGCTCGGCGAAAAAGTTCTCGAGCTTTATCGTAAATTAAAACGGGTCGAGCGCCGGCTCCCGCCAAACGTTGATCGCTATCTTGCCCAGCTCGGCGATCTCGAAATGCTCGCCGATTTGGTTGCTTCAACTTTCGTCGACGACCCTCTCCGGCGACAGCGCATGCTGGAAGAATCCTCCCTCAACCAACGGCTGCGGCTGTTGATCAGTTATTTGCAGGACGAGATCGGCAGCGCTGCCGTGTGAGGGAGCGCATTCAATGCGCCACCCCACCATGTGCGTAATTGGCGCATCACCGCAGTCTTGCTCGCCACCGGCAATTTGCGCGCCCATTGCCCATTGACGCGGAGGCGATAACTGCGGCTGGGAAATGGCAGGTCGATCATTTCGAGCTTGAGCCGCTGTCCGGTCTGATGGTTTACGAGCGAGAGAGTGTAATGAGCATCCTGAGGCGGGGGCATAGCTTGCTCCTACTGAAGCAAAACCCGCATGACCAGCCATAAATGGGAATTGCCCTATACATTTTCAAATTCAGGTGCATTTGCACGTTTACACGTCTACTTCTCGTTAGAGCTATGCGTATCCACGTTGTGCTGGCGATTTCAACGATCCTGGAAGCTTCGTCGTTTGCGGTTACGCCCGAGGTGATGTCTATGGCGGACGCACGGCGAAACCACTTGCTCATAACGGCTCCCGCTCCCGATTATCCATATGAAGCTCGGATCGGCCGCAGCGGCCGTCAGTGGTCTTTACGAGCTTAAGTTCGATTATGATACCGGTCACCTCCGAGAGGTGCATGTCGTGCAAAGCACCGCCAACGATATGCTTGATCGCCGCGCTATCGCTGCCTTTAAGCTGTGGAAGGCTAAGCCTCACTCCGTCCACATTCTACGAGTGCCCGTGACCTTTATGATGACTCGCTAGTAACCATGAGGCTCTAACCAATCGATGAAGCCAACCGCCCCGTTGCGATGCAACTTCAGTGAAGTTGTTACAGCACCACCCTGCGGTGGCTTATCTCTTTCTCGTTAGGCCTCCAACCGAGCACGAATAGATCGTTCAGAGAATAAACCCGGGAGACTTGATGAACCGATTTGTGGCCGTAGTAGCCTTCGTATTCCTTGCGATGTCTGGGTTTACCTGCAAACGGCCCCACAACCGTGG
>CATPAT010000012.1 GCA_955652155.1 uncultured Chthoniobacterales bacterium
AAGCGGCGCAATGTTTACAAGGTGGCCGTGGCGTACATCGTCGCGGGTTGGGCTCTTTCTCAGGGAGTCGCGCAGGTGTTTCCCGTCTTCGACATTCCGAACTGGGTGATTCGGTTAATTGTCCTGCTCATAATAATAGGGCTACCGATCGCGCTTGCTCTCGCATGGAGTTTCGAGCTCACGCCGGAAGGCATCAAGCGCACCGAAACCGCCGACGCGATGCCGGCAACCGCGCGAAAGAAGAAACACGTTTGGATTTACGTCGTTGTTATCGGCGCGATCCTCTCGATCGGTCTCTTCTTCCTTGGTCGCTACACTGCTCTGGATACCGCCAGTCCGGCTCGGACTTCGAATAAATCGATTGCGGTGCTGCCGTTTAGCGACTTATCGCCGAACCATGATCAAGAGTCGTTTTCCGTCGGAATGGCGGAGGAAATTCTCAACGCGCTTGCGCACATCAGAGGCCTGAAAGTCGTGGGTCGGTCGTCCTCTTTTTTCTACAAAGGGAAGAACGTCAGTTTGAAACAGATCGGTTCCGAGCTCGGCGTCGCTAACGTTCTCGAGGGCTCGGTCCGAAAACAGGGCGAGCAAGTGCGCATCATCTCGGCACTGACTCGCGCCGCCGATGGTTTGCAGGTCTGGTCGAAGACTTACAACGGAACACTCGCCAACATCTTTGATCTTCAGGAATCGTTCGCGCGCGACATCGCCGGCGAACTCAATGTCGTGCTGGCCGATCCTTCTGAAGGTCGTCTCGTAGATAAGCCGACCGACGATGCGCAGGCTTACGCATTATTCATCGAAGCGCAGACTCTTGTTAGCCAACGCGTCGGCGACAGTCTGCCTCGCGCCATTGCTTTACTTCAGGAGGCGACACGGCTCGATCCCAACTTCGCGCGCGCGTGGGGGAAACTCGCAGTCGCGCTGGCCGTCGAGCCGCAGTATGCCGGCGCAGATTGGCAAACGAACTGGGCCGCGGCGGAGCCAGCCGCGCGTCGCGCGATTGCCATCGACTCGAAAAGTGCGGAAGCCTATGCCGCGCTCGGCTACATCGATTTTTCTCGACGCCGATATCGCCAGATGGTCGAGCCGGCACAACGTGCGATCGCGATCGATCCGAAGGACGTGACCGCAAATTTCTGGCTGTCAAATCAACTCGCGGCAATGGGACGCATCGCCGAAGCGGAAACAGCGAACGATCGTGCGCTCGGGGCCGATCAAGCCAACACTTTGTTTACTTTCTACAGGGCGATGGCGCGCTGGGACAGGGGCGACAAGGTCACAGCAGTCAAACTCGCAAAACGGACGGAGGCGCTTGGTAGTCCTCTCGGCGGCATCACGCTTGGGTTTGTGGCTGCGGCCGAGGGCGATCCGGACTCAGGGGCAGAATCATTCTCGCAGGGTTCGGTGCGTTCAAGAGTGGCTTCAGCAAGGAGGAGTTATCGGTGATTTTTCGCGGCAGCTACGGCGACGAGGCAAAGCGAAAAGCAGCGCTTGCTGTCATCGCCGCACATCCGCATGACCAGTTTGCGGGCACGCTGCTACTCATTCTGGGCGAACCTGAACAGTCGTTCGCATCCTTCGAACGCGATGGCATCGGACTCTCGGATGCATATTACACTTTTCTCTGGCAACCGGACGCATGGTCACGCAAGGCTCGGCAGCACCCGGCCTTCCAAGCTTTCGCAAAACGGATCGGTTTGGTTGATTACTGGAAACAAAATCGCTGGCCGGACCTCTGTCAGCCCACCCCGGAACGCGGTCCGGACGCTTTCACCTGCCAATGAACTTCTTCTCCGAATTGAAGCGACGCAATGTTTACAAAGTCGCTGTCGCGTACGGTGTAGTCGGCTGGTTGGTGATCCAAGTCACGGCGACCATCGTTCCGGCGCTTCATCTTCCCGACGCTATAACAACCGCAGTCGTGGTGCTTGTCTTGGTCGGGCTCCCAAT
Organism: uncultured Chthoniobacterales bacterium; assembly: GCA_955652155.1. Taxonomy (GTDB): domain Bacteria; phylum Verrucomicrobiota; class Verrucomicrobiia; order Chthoniobacterales; family UBA10450; genus AV40. The sequence continues at coordinate 1,954 of CATPAT010000012.1, forward strand.
CGCGCTTGTCATCTCGTGGGCGTTCGAGATGACGCCGGAAGGCATGAAGCGAACTGAAAATGTTTCGCCCGACGAAGTCATTCCCCAATGGAGCAAAAAGAAATTCGCCGCGCTCATTATCGGCGTCGCAATAATTGCCGCCGGCCTACTCGCCTTTCAAATGCTGCGCTCCTCAAGATCGACAATCATTGCGACTGCTGATGCGAAATCGATCGCGGTGCTGCCGTTCTTGAATCTGAGCGCAGACAAGAACGACGAATACTTGAGCGACGGGATGACCGAGGAACTGCTCAACGTGCTGACGAAAGTGAAAAGTCTGCACGTGCCCGGGCGCAGTTCATCCTTCGCGTTCAAAGGGAAAAACGAGGAGGACATCTTCCGCAAAGTCGGCCAGGAACTGCAGGTCAACACGGTTTTGGAAGGCAGCGTGCGCAAAGCCGGCGACAAGCTGCGCGTGACCGCCCAGCTCATCAACGCAGCCGACGGCTATCATCTTTGGTCGGAAACTTATGACGGCGATATGAAGGACATCCTCTCCTTCCAGAGCGACGTGGCGAAACGAGTGGTCGAGGCCTTGCAACTACGCCTCGGCGTCGAAGAAGAGCGCGCGTTGACGAAAAAATCCACCGAAAATCCGGAAGCGCACCGTCTTTATCTGTTGGGCCGTTATCATTTCGCTAAGTTCACGCGCGCAGGCTGGACCAATGCGATTCACTATTATGAACAGGCCCTCCAAGTAGATCCCAACTTCGCCTTAGCCTATTCCGGACTCGCTGACACCTACGGCTGGGCTGGCGGGCAGATCATGGCCGGCAGGGAAGCCTGGACCAAACAAATGGACCTGGCGCGAAAGGCGTTGGCGCTCGATCCGGATCTAGCCGAAGCGCATCTCGCCTTGGGCACTGCTCTTCAGACCTCGTTCGATTTCAAGGGCAGCGAGAAGGAACTCGATCGCGCAGTGGAGCTGAATCCGAACTTTGCCCTGACCTACGACCAATTTGGATGGACGTTCGCATGCCTGGGCCGGTTCGACCAGGCGATTGCGGCAGAAAAAAAAGCCATCGAACTCGATCCGCTGAATACTTTTTTGAATACGGACCTCGGGTTTTTCTTCTACTGGTCGCGACGGTACGATGATGCGACTACGCAAATCCGCACGACTTTGGAATTGGATCCGAACAATGCGCTGGCCCACCAGTTGTTAGGCTGGTGTTTGGTTTGGAAAGGGAATGTGACTGAAGCCAAGGCGGAGTTTCAAAAAGCCACGACGCTGGATGACCTCCCATGGTATGTCGGATCTCTCGGCTACGCTTGCGCTGTCTCGGGTGATCGCCGGAAAGCCGAGCAGATCCTTCGCGAATTGGAAGATCTGACCAGGCAGCGATATGTGTCACCTGCGATCCGGGCGTCGGTTTATTTGGGGCTCGGCGAAAACAACAAAGCTTTAGACTGGCTTGAGAAAGGTTATCAGGATCGAGATCCTAGTCTGTGGTGGATCTCGGGCGACCAGCTTTATGACAGCGTTCGCAATGAGCCGCGATTCAAGGCGCTGTTGCAGAAGATAGACATGCTCCAGGAAGCGGCAAAGCAGTGAAGATCGACAATGGAACCGGCGGGAGCCGAGAGACATCGACGGGCAAGCCCGCGAGGGTTGACGAGCGGGGGCGCGAGTCAATCAATTTCTTCGCCGAGCTGAAGCGGCGCAATGTTTACAAAGTCGCGGTCGCCTACATCTTCGCGGGCTGGGCGCTCTCGCAGGGAATCGCGCAGGTATTTCCAGTGTTCGATGTTCCGAATTGGATAATTCGTTTGATCGTCCTGCTAATCATTCTCGGTTTGCCGGTCGCGCTCGTTCTGGCGTGGATGTTCGAGATAACGCCTGAAGGAATTAAGCGTACGGCAACGGCTGATGCGATGCCGGCGTCAGCGAAACCGAAGAAATACGTCTGGCTTTATGTCGTTGTGATTGGCGCCGTGGTGTCGATCGGATTGTTTCTCCTTGGGCGCTATAGCGCTCAGAATGCAAGCAGTGCGGCCCGCGCTGGCGCATCGGAACTTCCGCAAAAATCGATTGCCGTTCTGCCGTTCGACAACCTAAGTCGCGATCCGGACAACGTCTATTTTACCGAAGGCGTGCAGGATGAAATCCTCACTCGATTAGCAAAGGTCGCAGACCTGAAAGTGATCGCACGCACGTCGACTCAGCGATTCAAGAGTACGCCGGATGATCTACAGCAGATCGCGAAGCAGCTCGGCGTAATGAATATTCTCGAGGGAACCGTGCAGAAAGCCGGCGATCAGGTCCGGGTGAACGTGCAGCTCATCAACGCAATGACCGACGCCCATCTCTGGGCGGAGACCTACGATCGCAAGCTGACTGACATTTTCGCGGTTGAAAGCGAGATCGCGAAATCCATTGCCGAGACGTTGCAAGCAAGACTCACCGGCTCCGAGAAAAGCTCGATCGCGAAAACGCCGACAGTAAATCCAGAAGCGTACGAGCTTTACCTGAGGGGAAAATTCTTCGCCGAGAAGCGGACCGGCGCGGGCCTGCGCAAATCGATTGAGTACTACGATCAATCGATTGCAAAGGATCCTAACTATCCGCTCGCTTATGTCGGCCTGGCTGATTCTCATCTGCTTCTTTCCGCCTACGGCGCGACTTCTCCGAAAGAGTCAGCTCGTCCGGCCAGAGCCGCTCTCAAGAAAGCGCTCGATCTGGATGATTCGCTGGCGCAAGCCCACGCATCATCGGGGTTACTCGCCACCCTCGAACTTGACCTGGACCGCGCGATTACCGAATTGGAGCGCGCGATTCAGTTAAATCCGAATTATGCGACGGCGCATCATTGGCTGGCACTTCCGCTTATGGGTATCGGCCAGTTTGATCGAGGGATTGTGGAAGGAAAACGCGCGATCGGGCTTGATCCGCTCTCCTTGATCATTAATGCCGATCCTCTGCTGGGTTTACTTTAACGGGCGCCACTACGACGAAGCGGAAGCGCAGGCTCGCAAGACGTTGGAAATGGATCCGCGTTTTTATGTGGCGCATTTTTATCTCGGGGAAGCCCTTCAATTTCAAGGCAAGCTCACTGACGGGACCGCTGAATTTCAAAAATCAGCCGACCTAAACAACGATCCGTTCTCGTTTGCCATGTTGGGCCAGGCGTATGCTCGCCAAGGAAAAACGGACGAGGCCCGCAAGGTTCTCGCCCGTCTGAGGGAACAGGCAAAATCGCAATACATCTCGCCCTATGCTTTCGCGGTTGTTCTTACTGCGTTAGGCGATAAGGCGCACGCCATCGACGAATTGGAGCATGGCTACGACGACACCGGATTCTACATTTCTCTGATCAAAGTAGATCCTCTGTTCGACGACCTGCGCGGCGATCCGCGTTTCGAGGCCTTGGTGCAGAAAGTAACGGGCCCAAAAACGAAAGGAGATCAATGATCCCCGGCAAGCGCTGGCTTGTCACGCCGAAGCCTGGCGAAGGCGGATGCAAAAGATCGTTGGGCCGAATTAGGTTCGTTAAACCCCGAGTTAATAGTTCGTTAAACCCCGAGTTTTTAGATAAAACGAAGCCTATGCCGTCCGAGTCTTCCTCCGACGTGAAATTCGAGATCGGGCACGTCCTGTTCATCGACATCGTCGGTTACTCGAAATTACTCATCACCGAGCAGAGCGAGCAGATTCAAAAGTTAAAACAGATTGTGCGCGGAACGGAGCAGTTCCGGCTCGCTGAAGCCGAAGGCAAACTGCTGCGCTTACCGACTGGCGATGGTGGCGCGCTCGTCTTCCGCACCAGCCCGGAATCGCCCGTGTTGTGCGCGCTCGAGATCGGCAAGGCGCTGAAGAATGATCCGAAACTTCGAGTCCGCATGGGAATTCACAGCGGGCCGGTCAACGAAATCACTGATCTGAACGAGCAAGCAAATATCGCCGGCGCGGGCATCAACGTCGCACAGCGAGTGATGGATTGCGGCGACGCCGGGCACATTCTTCTATCCAAACGAGTTGCCGATGACTTGGAGCAATATCCGCGGTGGCGACAGCTCTTACATGACTTGGGTACGTGCGAAGTGAAACACGGCGCAACAGTCACACTGGTTAATCTTTACTCGGATGAAATCGGCAATCCAGAGATGCCGAAAAAACTTAAAGGACATCAAGCGCGCGAGGAAAAGGTCGAGGCGAGCGCGCCG
>CATPAT010000013.1 GCA_955652155.1 uncultured Chthoniobacterales bacterium
ACAACGATTAGTCAGATGCTATACCCGGATCGCCAGGCGTTTTTTGAGAAGCTTGCGCTAAGTTTACCGCCGCAACCGGCAATCAAGATCGGGCCGGCGCCGCTCCGCTGGCGGAGAGCACAGGGCAGGACCGCGGAATATGCGGCATGCGGTGCCGACCGAAACCTTGAGCACGGCGCAACGAAGCATGAAGGCGAGAGGTCTGAATTCAGACGAGTTAGCATGAAACCGATATTCCAAATTAATCATCGATATGGTTCGATCACGCTCGCCGCGCGCACGAGCGGTGTGTCCTCCAAGACGGACTTTGATTACCAAGCAGCGACGCTCGACGATGTCCGTGGCCGAACTGTAGGGGATTGCAAACCGCCTTTCCATGCTCTCAGCCGCGATTACTTCACGTGCGAAGCACATCAGCACTTCGCGACCGAGGCCGCGGCTTTTTTCCTGCTCATGATGACGACCGCGCTGCCGTTGTTCAATGGAGCAAACGCCGTCGTGGAGCTGATCCGCTCGACCGGGGGAGCATTCTGATTCGAGCGATTCGTTAGGATTTCGGATATTCGACATGCCGAATTGACTTAAATATTCTGTGAAATGTACAGGCTTGCTCGTCACCGGAGCAAATCGATCCGTAACAATCTGGATGTTTTTGCTTGCCCGCGTCGCTGCAGTCTAGCACGATCGTGGCCATGGAAGAAAAGCAATTCGGTAACATCCCTCTCTCAGACAACGATGGTGTAAGTCGCCGGGAATTTATCGGAGTGACCCTTGCGAGCAGCGCCGCGCTTTTAACCGGCGGGCTGGCTTCGCTTGTTCCAAGATCGACAAGAGCGGCAACATCAGGGAGCTTCCTCGAGGCGAGTATACCCGATCTCCAGGCGTTGATGAATTCGGGAGCGCTCACCAGCGCACAGTTGACTAGCAATTACCTGGATCGGATCGCGAGCCTTAACTCGCTCCTCCACGCAGTGATTGAGACCAATCCGGACGCTCTGGCGATCGCCAAGAAACGAGACACCGAGCGCCGCGCTGGGCATCTGCGCGGGCCACTGCATGGAATTCCGGTGCTGGTGAAGGATAACCTCGCGACCGCTGACAAAATGCAGACGACAGCCGGTTCGCTTGCGCTCGTGGGCAGCACGGTTCCTTCGGATTCGGTGGTAGTGAGACGTTTGCGCGCGGCCGGCGCTGTGATTCTCGGAAAAGCAAATCTCTCTGAGTGGGCGAATTTCCGCGGCAACGCGCCTTTCAACGGATGGAGCGCGCGGGGCGGTTTCACTCGCGATCCGTACCTCCTCAGTTTCGATCCGTGCGGATCCAGCTCAGGTTCTGCTGTCGCAGCCGCGGCGAATCTTTGTGCGACCGCAGTCGGGACTGAGACGGATGGTTCGGTTGTCTGCCCTTCGGGAAATAATCTGAACGTAGGACTTAAGCCCACGGTGGGACTGGTTTCTCAGGACGGAATTATTCCGATCGCCCATAGTCAGGATACAGCCGGTCCGATTTGCCGCACGGTCACTGACGTCGCGATCATGCTCGGCGTCATGCAATCGCCGTTTGGTCCCGTGAGCGGACACCCGGTGCCGAGCGATTACACGCAATTCCTGCAACGCGGCGCTTTGAAGGGCGCTCGTATCGGTATTGACAGCCGCTACTTCTCGCATGCCTTTGGTGGCGAACAGGATCTCGTCGCCGTCGCGAACAAAGGTCTGGACGCGATGCAAAGCCTCGGCGCCACCCTCGTCCCGACCGATACCGGCAATCCATTCCAGAATCACTCCAAGTTTTACAACGATGAATTCACGGTCCTGCTCTTCGAGTTCAAGGTGCAGATCGCGCAATATCTCGCCGGTCTAAGCAACACATCGATGCACACGCTGGCGGATTTGATCGCGTTCGACATCGCGCATTGTGAGGAAGAAATGAAATACTTTGGGCAGGAAGTCTTTGAGATGGCCCAGCTGACCAGTGGGAACCTGAACGATCCAGTTTATCTTAGCGCCAGAAGGGATAACCTGATCTTCGCGCAGGGGGGTATCAACGGGGCGCTGCAGCGCGACAATCTCGATGCGATCGTTGCGCCGACTTACAGCTTCGCGTCATCGCCGGCTGCGGTGGCAGGTTATCCAGACATGTCGATTCCGGTAGGGCTCACGCCGGAAGGCAAACCCGCAGGCCTCTGGATGTACAGCGGATTCCTTAAAGAGCCGAAGCTTCTCGCTCTTGCTTACGATCTTGAACAGGCGATTAAACCGCGCACGCAACCTCAATTTCTCGGTTCCGTGCCGCCAGAGCCGCCTGATGCCGGCATCTGTGCCACGCTTGCGGCCGCAGCGCCGCTCCCGCAGGCCCAGCTCGTCAACGGGAGAGCACAAATCTCGCGTCATCTTGGGACGGGGAAGGCGTTCAACCCCTGACCGCTGCGCGGGATCGCGCACTGGTTTCGACGCAAGCGAGCGCTGATGCTCTTCGACGGGTCACCTGCGACGAAGAGAATAATCGAGATCGGACGCCAGCCGCCTTCTTCCATCGACTAATGCACATCAGGAACCGTTTTGCGCATTCACAGCGATCCCTTCGCGCAACAATACTGATCGGAACAGCTAAGACTTCAATCGTTAGTTCCAAAATTATGATGAGTTCAGTCAGCGGCTCTGGTCAACTAGTCGAGGTGAGCGTGGCCGATGCTCTCGATGAATTCACACAACGATGGCACACACTCTCCGAATACCTCAGAGAACTCGAGACGAAGGCGTAATCACGATTATCGAAATCGAGATTGCCCGAAAGCAGGGTAGCGGGCACTTGGGTAGCCGCGTCGGCGGGTCAACGGGTAGCAGGGACAGCAGGGCCCCTTGGGCTTTCGGGGGCAAAGGATTGTTTCGAAAGCAGCCGCCCCGTCTAGTGCGTCGGCTTGGGAATGAAATTCCGCGTCGGCGTTAGCTTGTCTGAGGGCAGCGTCTTGAGGATAGCCTCTGGAATAAGCCCCGTTTGATAGTAGGAGCGACCAGCAGGCCACCTTTTTACTCTGCCAGTCCGCCGGTCAACTAACCGAAAGATCGACAATGGAACGCAGAATCGGCCGAGTCCGATTGTCGCCAGAAACTAGTAGTGATCGGTCATGCCGTACGCGCGCTGATTGTGGTCGCGTTCGTACGCGCGCAGCGCCCGTCGCGTTGCCGGTCCCATGATTCCATCAATAGCACCACGGTAGTAGCCTGC
>CATPAT010000014.1 GCA_955652155.1 uncultured Chthoniobacterales bacterium
CGTTCGCTTGGAGCTTGGTCAAGATTTTCCCGACATTCGATTGAAGCTCGAGAATCTCCAGCCGATCAACGCTTACAAATTGCGGGGCGCGACCAATGCGGTCACTCTGCTCTCTGATTCGGAGCGCAAACGCGGCGTCTGGACGATCAGCGCTGGCAACGCCGGGCAAGGGGTCGCTTACGCGGCGCGGCAAGCCGGCGTTCCGTGCACGGTGGTCGTCATCGAAACAGCGCCCGAATCAAAAATCGCGCGAATGCGCGCACTCGGCGCAAAATTAATTCCGGTGCCGTACGAGGTGGCTTGGAAAGCGCTGGATGAGCGCGCGTTTCCAGGAGTCGACGGAACTTTCGTTCATCCGTTCGACGACCACAATTTTATTGCCGGACATGGCACGATGGGTCTCGAGATTTTAGAAGACGCGCCAGACACGAAAGCAATTATTGCCAGCATCGGCGGCGGCGGATTGATCACCGGAGTGGCGAGCGCGATCAAATCAATCAAGCCGGAGGTTAGAATTTTCGGCGCTGAACCGGAAACAGCCGCGCCTGCGGCGTTGTCGTTCGCGAAAAATTCGCCGCAGGTTTTCAAGAACTGGAAAGCATCGTTTGTCGATGGAGCCGGCGGGCAGAGCGTGTTCCCGCGAATGTGGGAGCGAATGAAGCCGCTTGTCGACGGCTACATCGTCGTCACTTTGGAAGAAACGAAGAACGCGATGCGATTGATGGCTGAGAAAGCACGAATCATTTCTGAAGGCGCGGGCGCGCTGCCATTGGCGGCGGCGTTGACTGGAAAAGCAGGCAAGGGTCCGGTCGTCGCCATCGTTTCCGGCGGCAACATCGATCTGAAGAAGTTCTTTGAACTGATCGTGTTGTAATTTGTAAGGCGTCTGTGTCAGACGCTAGGCGTTTCACAGAAACGCCCTACAGTATTCAATGCGGGTGAATCATCTCGCGGCAGCCGGCGACGTTGCCGATCAGCAGGACCACGAGGACGCCGTAGAGAATTACCGTTCGCGTCGTTGTCTTCGAGCGGAAATAGAAAAAGCCGTGGACGAGATAAACGGCGTAACAGGCAATGAGCACTCCCCAGCCGCCGTCGTTTGCCGTATGGCGATCAATGACGGCAACAAGACCAAGCGGAAACATATACGCCCGTGCCCAAAGACCCGGAGCGGTTAAAAGCAACGCGACAATCCAGATCACGACATATCCGATAATCTTATAGAGCAATCGGACTGAATTATCTTTTCCGAAGTCCTCCGCATCGGGGTCGGACACTTATTCCTTTACCGTCATCGGCGTACCCACCGGCGCGTTGTTATAGAAACGTTCCGCCATCCCTTCCGGCACACGAATGCAGCCGTGTGAGGCCGCATATGGCGGCACGTAGCCTTGGTGCATCGCATAACCGCCGTTGAAGTGCATGCAATACGGCATCTTCGCCGGATCGAAATGCGCTCCGCGCGGTTGGCGATCTTTTCGCACATCGATGTTTTGCACCACGATGTTGCCTTCGCTATCGACGTAATCGCCGAATTCACTCGAGAAATGGTTCTTGTCTTTGGAGACGATGGAATAATGACCCGGCGGAGTCGAAAACCCCTTCTTGCCTGTGGAAACGGTCGATTCGCCGACCAAATGTTTTCCTTTATAGAAGTAAGCCTTTTGCTCCGCCAGATGGACGACGATGCGTGGTGAGCCCGAAGCGCCTTCGTCATTCCACCAACCCGGCTCTGGCCTTGGCATGATCGCGGCGAGCGGCTGCTGGATTTGCTGCGGCAGTTCTTCACAGCTGCAAAGCAAAACCGCAATCGCTCCCACCGACGCGAATCGAATCAGCCTGCCGGGTCTCATAAAGTGGCGGATACTAACGCGCAGTTCGTTAGGCGGTGCAATGCGAAACATTTCATCTTTGGTGGATCGAGCAGTCCTAATGCCAGTCCGGCTCGGACCTCGATGCTAAATTTGGCGGCGAAGCCGCATTTCTAACATCGGCCGCGAAGCGGCCATCCTCCTCACGTTTGACGCTTCGCCGGGGTCGAAATACGCTCGTTTCATGGCCACGCTTACCAAGCCTCCATCCTCATCTTCCAAAGAACGCACCGCGCCCGCAGTTCAGCCGCCGATTAATTTGGAAAATTGGATCGAAGAGAATCGCGAGAAGTTCAAACCGCCGGTGAGCAACCGTTATCTTTACGACGGGCGCGATTTTTTCGTAATGGTGATCAAAGGCCCGAATGCGCGGAACGATTTTCATTTGGTCGACTCCGAAGAATATTTTTATCAACTTAAAGGCGATATCAAGGTTCGCATCCGCGAAGGCGACCGCATCGTTGATCATCTCGTGCGCGAAGGCGAAACCTTTTTCATTCCGCCGAATGTTCCGCATGCGCCGGTGCGTCCGCCGGACACGATCGGCGTTGTGGTCGAGCGACGTCGCCCGCCCGGAGAACACGAACACGTTATCTTTTATTGCGAAAACTGCGGGGCGTTGGTCGAAGACATCGATTTTGATTGCGCCGACATCGTCGAGCATTTCAGCAAGGCCATGCTCGATTTCTGGAATGACGACGCCCGCCGCACCTGCAAGAAATGCGGCACGAAGGTCCCGCAGCCGCAGCCGGTGAAACCATTTTAAGGTGGATCGGCCGCTCCGTCGGGCGATGTTATCAATGAGCGGCTCGGCCGCCAGTTTTCTCTCTCACTTCGAGATTGGACGTTGGGCGTTGAGCGTTGGACGTTTGCTGCGTCTTTCCTCATGAAGATCGACATTCACACTCACATCCTGCCGCGCGAATGGCCGGACCTGGATAAAAAGTTCGGTTATCCCGGATTTGTCAGGCTGGAGCACTGTGATAACTGCAGCGCGCGAATGATGATCGGCGACCGCGTTTTTCGCGAGATCGCCGACAACGTTTGGGAGCCGAAGCGACGCATCGAAGAAATGGATCGTGTCGGCGTTTCAATACAGGTGCTCTCCACCGTCCCGGTAATGTTCAGTTACTGGGCGAAACCGCGCGATACCCTTGAGCTTTGTCGAATTTTGAACGACCACATTGCTGAGGTCGTCCGCGCGAATTCGAAACGGTTCGCCGGTCTCGGGACAATTCCGTTGCAAGATGTCGATCTTGCCGCGCAGGAACTGGAGCGTTGTGTGCGCGAACTTGGTTTGTGCGGCGTCGAGATCGGCACGCATGTCGATCCAAACGATTATTGCCACGGCCCAGGTTGCCGCAACCTGGATCATCCGTCGCTCGACGTCGTCTGGAAAACGGCCCAGGACCTGAACGCCGCAATTTTTGTTCATCCATGGGACATGATGGGGAAGGAGCGAATGCCGAAATACTGGCTGCCGTGGCTCGTCGGCATGCCGGCCGAAAGTTCCCTCGCGATTTGTTCGATGATATTCGGCGGAGTCTTTGAGCGCTTCCCAAAGCTTCGCGTTGTGTTCGCGCATGGTGGCGGCGCTTTTCCCGGGACGATCGGCCGAATCGAGCATGGATTTCACGTCCGGCCGGACCTGGTCGCGATCGATAACGAAACCGAACCGCGAAAGTATTTGGCGACGGATAAGGCGCCCGCCCGCTTC
>CATPAT010000015.1 GCA_955652155.1 uncultured Chthoniobacterales bacterium
TGTGTGCCGGCTTTCAACCTGACTCCGTTGAGCTCGGCATTCACATCTCGCAACGCTTTCACCCGCACGTTCAAGCCGAAGGTCACCCGGAGCGCGCTCTCACGGGTCCGCGATCGTTCCAATTGCACTTCATCCGAATCTCTGTTCACACGGATGAAAATCTGCGGAAGCGAAACGTTCTTCTTAGCATTGAAATATTGCGCCAGTTCCTGGTAGCTGAGGACCTGGTCGCCGACCAAAAGGCGCTGGCCGGGATAAATTCGGCAAAAGCCGCCGCGCGCCAATGGCCTCCCGCGCACCGACACGTTCTGGCCACTGTAATTTTTCAACAAAATCAGATCGTGATAACGAAAAGCCATCAGGCGATCCGTTTCGCTGAGGTTCTTGAAAATGATGTCCGCCTTGCCGTCGCGCCCGAAAGAGAGCGATTCGAGCGGCGAGGCGCCATGCTGATAGATCGACGGGTCGGAGTCCTCTGACGCGTTGAGTTGATAAACGATGTCGATGGCCTGCGCAGCCATGCCCATTTGCGACATGAACGAATAGAACGCTACCACCTCCTCCTGTTTCAAACCGGCTTGCGAAATCAGGTCGTAAAGCTGCACTCCGAGCATGATCTTGCGTTCAGTGCTCAGTTGCGCGCCCAGTTTTTGCGCCATCGCAGCGAGGTCCTGTTGCTCGTAAAGCGCTTGCCGGAACAACTGTCGCAGCTCGGAGTAAACCGCCTCCGGATAATCGTAACGGAGGAAGCCGAGGCTCGAGTCGATCTCCTCCTCCATTATGACGCCGTCCGCTTTGGTGAAACTTGCCAGCACCTGAATCAGCAACGGCAACAGGTTTGGCCCCTCCGAAACGCTGCGGGGCTTGCGCAGTGCCCGCCGCATCCAGCGGCGGCCGGTCCGGCGCACCCGATACGCAAGGGGGGTCACGCGCTGTACAGCGCGATCGATCTTATCTGCCACAGATGAAACGAGCTCTGTCATGTTGATACTCGGATGCGAATTTTACCCGAAACCGGCGAGCGGCGCAATGCGCAGCCACGAACATACAAGTGGAAACAAATGACGAAATCCGAACGACGAAGGTCGAAGGAATGACTAATGCAATGCCCAATGATTACCTCGCTCGTGCGTGCCGACCGCTATTTTGCATTGGCAATTTGTTCATGTTAATTTTTGACCCCGTTAACAGTTCTTATGGCTCAGTTCGATCGCAACTCCCAAAAAGAGAATAGGCCCCGCGCGAGCGAGCCCAATTTTAATTGGCGCGGCGTCATTCTCATCGTGATCGCTTTCACTCTGATTGCGATGGCGATGGTCTTTTACCGGGGCGGGATGCAGCCGGTTGAGGACGTGCCGTATAACCGTTTTCTCGAGCTGCTGGAGAACAAGCAGATCGTAAACGACAAAAATTACCCGCTCCAGCTGGTTGTAGAGGATGGCCGGCCAACGCAGACGTTGCGCGGCGCGTACATCCGCCAGGGAATAGGTTCAGCGCCCGCTCAGCCGATGCCGTTTCGAACCACAGTCTATCTGAGTTTCACAAACAATTTGCAGGAGAAACTCGCTGCCGCCGGCATGCAACCCGCCATCAAGACGGAATCCAACATGCTCGCGCAAACGCTGGTTGGTTTCCTGCCAATCGCTCTCTTCCTGCTCGTGCTTTATTTCCTGTTTCGCCAGCAAATCCGCATGGCTGGCAAAGGTGCGCTTAATTTCGGCAAATCGAAGGCGCGTATGCTGGCCCGTGACAAAAACAAGATCACCTTCCGTGATGTTGCTGGCGTAGAGGAAGCCAAGGACGAAGTGCAAGAGCTCGTCGAGTTTTTGCGTGACCCGAAAAAATTTCAGAAACTCGGTGGCCGCATCCCCAAGGGCGTATTGATGGTCGGCCCTCCGGGCACAGGCAAGACGTTGTTGGCGCGCGCGATTGCCGGCGAAGCGGATGTTCCCTTCTTTTCAATCAGCGGCTCGGACTTTGTTGAAATGTTTGTCGGCGTCGGCGCAAGCCGTGTCCGCGACATGTTCGAGCAGGGCAAAAAATCCGCGCCGTGCATCATCTTCATCGACGAAATCGACGCCGTCGGGCGTCACCGCGGTCACGGGGTCGGCGGCGGGCACGATGAACGCGAGCAAACCCTAAATGCGTTGCTCGTGGAGATGGACGGCTTCGATACGCAGGAAGGCGTGATCATCATCGCCGCCACGAACCGCCCCGATGTGCTCGACCCCGCACTGCTGCGACCGGGACGTTTCGATCGTCAAATCACAGTCAATCTTCCTGACGTAAAGGGACGTGAAGAAATTCTGCGTGTGCACGCCAAGAAAGTGAAACTGGCCGAAGGCGTCGATCTGGCAGTAGTCGCGCGTGGGACGCCCGGTTATTCCGGCGCGGAATTGGCGAATGTTATTAACGAAGCGGCATTGCTCGCCGCGCGTCGGGGGTTAAAAGGAATCACACTCTCGGAATTGGAGGAAGCGCGCGACAAAGTGCGGTGGGGCAAGGAACGCCGGAGTCTCGCGCTCAGCGAAAAAGAAAAACAAAACACCGCTTGCCACGAAGCCGGCCACGCCTTGTTGTTGGAGTTGCTTCCACACACCGAGCCGCTCCACAAAGTCACCATCATTCCGCGCGGTCCATCGCTTGGATCGACCATGTGGCTGCCGGAGGAAGATAAATACACCAATCGCAAAAACGAATTGCTCGCCAGTCTGGCTGTGAAAATGGGCGGCCGCGTCGCCGAAGAAATTGTTTTCGGCGATGTCACTACCGGCGCGGCCGGCGACATCAAGATGGCCACCGCCATGGCGAGAAAAATGGTTTGCGAATGGGGCATGAGCGAAAAACTCGGCATGGTCGAGTACGGCGAGCACGAAGATTACGTTTTCCTCGGCCGCGAACTGACGCGCAACCGCGATTATAGCGAAGCCACTGCTGAAGAGATCGATCGCGAAGTCCGGCGCTTGCTCGACGACGCGTATCAGACCGCCAAACAAACTCTCATCGCCAATCGCGACCACCTAGACGCGATCGCCAAAACGTTGCTCGAATACGAAACACTCGACGGCTCCCAGATCAAAGAACTGATCAAGCACGGCCAGTTAAGAAACCCGCCGCCAACTGTCACGCCGACATCGGGCGAAAAAATGGCTCCCGAAAAACCGCCACGCCAGGTCGTGGTCGGTCCCGAGGCCCCGCCCCTTCCCGGCGCACTCGGTGGCGCACCGGCCTAGTCCGAGCCGGACTGGCATTACACCCTTGCGGCCGTCGGAAAGTAAGAAGTAGGAATTAAGAAGTAAAAAACCTTCTACTCGCGGCGTTGTTTTTCGACGAGGTGGCGCAGCTGGCGCTCCATCGTCTTGAACGCGTCGTGAATCACCTTGTTGAGCGGCTCGTGCGAGCCGTTGTCCATTTGTTTCTCGTCGCTCACCAGCTCGTGACGCGGTCGCACCGTGACATCGATTCGGCAACGATAAGGATTTCCTTTGTGATGGGTATGGTTGGGTTGCTCGATCGCGACGTCGCATCGGTTGATGTGGTCGCAGAATTTCTCGAGTCGCGAAGCGTAATCTAAAACGAGGTTGTCGATCTTATCTGACTTATCCAGGCCGCGGTAGGTGATCTTGACGGGCAATTGCATAACAAAATATTGAGCTTAAACCGGACGAAGGGAACGAAAATGATTCGGGAATTTCGCCGGCTCCACTTTGACCAGATCGGATTTCACGTGCTCGACGATTCGGTTGCGGACGCGATCAGGTAAAAGATCGACAATCGCCCCATGAATCTCGGACGGCGCGGCAAACGCCCAGCCTTCCTTGCCGCTGCCGTTAACAATCTTGGCGATTTGCTCGGCCAGCTCTTTGTTGATGCGGCGATCGGTCTCGGTTTCAAGTTTACTTTCGGCGATGGAAGCCGGGCCGCGATGCGCGCCGGCGCCTTCGGTGACCGGAAAACGTCCGGCCAGGTCGGTCACCTTATCGACGAGCTTGCCGTGCGCATCGGTGATATCGAAAGCCTGGATCAATTTAAAACTCGGCCCGCGCGTGGGCGTTTCGCTGACCCGATATGCTTTTAAGCTGCCGCGGTCTGCCGCGATTACGAGTGAAGCCGGTATCATAGGCTAACTGGACGAGCGTCTTCCCGGCGCGTCAAAGAAGCGCTCATGAATTCTCTATAATAGAATCGCGCCGCGTTGCAATCTTGCGTTGAAGAATTTGGGAGACGTGTCGCTCCATTATTTCTTCGCGCGTTCCTCGTCACCGGTGATCGCCGCGAGCGCCGCCATGGCGCGCTTCTTCCAGGATTCGTGACGCGCGCGCGGTTGTTCGCCGCGGCTGAGCTTGAACAAACAACTCGCTCGTCCACCAAGGTCGACATCGTCGCCGGACGAAAATTTCTTCGGTTCCTTGAGAAAACCATCTTCGTTGGTGGTGTCGAGAATCTGTTCCCACTCGATGTGCTCCTCGCCCGGAAGCACAAACGGAATTGGTTCGTGATGCGCGTTGATCAAAAGCAGAAAGGTGTCGTCGCGCACCGGTTCGCCATGTTCATCCACCAATTCAATGGCGTCGCCGCTGATGAGCATCCCCAGACAACGTGCGAATGGCGAATTCCATTCTTTCTCGCTCATTTCGTTCCCACCGGGATTGAACCACATCACGTCCTTGATCTCGCCGCCCGGAACGCGGCGGCCTTGAAAAAATTTCGGACGCCGAAATGCCGGATGCTCACGCCGCAGCTGAATCAATTTTTTGGTGAATTCGAACAGGCGGTTCTGGTTTTCGTCCCACTGCCAACTTAGCCAGCTGATCTCATTGTCCTGACAATAGGCGTTGTTGTTTCCCTTTTGCGTCCGGCCGAATTCATCGCCGCCCAAAAGCATCGGCACGCCTTGCGACAAAAAAAGCATCGTCAAAAAATTGCGCTCCTGCCGGCGGCGCAAGCTGTTGATGTTCGGATCGTCCGTCGGCCCTTCGACGCCGCAGTTCCAGGAGCGATTATGGTTGTCGCCGTCGCGATTCTCATCGCCGTTGGCTTCATTGTGCTTGTCGTTGTAACTGACAAGATCGTTGAGGGTGTAGCCGTCGTGTGACGTGATGAAGTTAACGCTCGCGTAGGGTTGCCGGCCGTCGTGTTGATAAAGATCAGGGCTGGCGGTCAGTCGATACGCGACTTCGCCGATAAAACCTTCGTCGCCGCGCCAAAAACTGCGCATCGCGTCGCGGAATTTACCGTTCCATTCCGAAAACGGCACGGGAAAATTGCCGACCTGGTAGCCGCCTTCACCGACATCCCACGGCTCCGCGATTAATTTCACCTGCGACAGGACCGGGTCCTGTTGAATGACTTTGAAAAAGGCGGCGAATTTATTGCATCCAGTGCCGTCGCGTCCGAGGGCGGGAGCGAGATCGAACCGAAAACCGTCCACGCGCATTTCCACCACCCAATGGCGCAGACTGTCCATCACCATTTGCAGCGTGCGCGGGTGGAGCGTGTCTACCGTGTTGCCGGTGCCGGTGTAATCCAAATAGAAACGGGGATTGTCTGCCATCAGCCGGTAAAACACCGCATTATCGACCCCGCGAAAACAGACCGTCGGTCCGAGATGATTTCCTTCGCCGGTGTGATTGTAAACAACATCGAGAATCACTTCGAGCCCGGCGGCGTGCAGCGCTCGCACCATCGATTTGAATTCGGTCATTTCCGCGGCCAACTCTCCGTTGCTCGAATAGCGCCCGTGTAGTGCGAAAAATCCGATTGTGTTGTAGCCCCAGTAATTCGTCAGGCCACGATCGACCAGCGCTTTGTCATCCAGATGGGTGTGCACCGGCAAGAGTTCGACCGCGGTCACGCCAAGATTTTTGAGATAACGGATCGCCGGCTCGCTCGCGACTCCAGCATAGGTGCCGCGCAATTGCTCCGGCACGTCTTCCCAAACTTTCGTGAATCCTTTCACGTGCATTTCATAAATCACCGTTTCGGAAAGCGGAGTGTTCGGCCGTTTGTCGTCGCGCCAATTGAAGGCATCGTCGACCACGACCGACTTGGGCATCGCCCACGCGTTGTCGCGCGAATCGCGCGTGAGATCCTCCGCTTTATCGCCGACCACGTAACCGAACATTTCGTCCGACCAATTAATCTGGCCCGCGATCGCTTTAGCATACGGGTCGAGCAACAATTTCGAATCGTTGAAACGCAGGCCTCGCTTCGGATCGTACGGGCCATAAACGCGATAACCGTAAAGTTGTCCCGGCCGCGAATCGGGCAAAAACACGTGCCACACTTGCTCGGTTTGTTCGCGGAAAGGAATGCGCAGGTTTTCTTTCGGCGCGCCGATGTTGTCGAACAAGCAGAGATCAATGCCCGTGGCGTGTTCGGAAAAGATCGCGAAATTGACGCCGTTTCCCACCCAAGTGGCGCCAAGGGGATATGGTTTTCCGGGCCAGGTCTTTACCATTGTCATAAGCGCGACGTTTCTTATCGATCACGCAGTCGCAACGCGCAATCCGCGAAGAACGAGTCTTGGCGCAGTTCAGCCGAGTTTGTGATGAAGGAAAATCGCGAGCAAGCCCAGACTGATACTGCCTGCAATCAGAAACGTGCCCGGAGATGGCTCTGGCAGGGCGAGGAACAAGAGGAAAGTTGCATGATTGCTTTGGCTGGCGGCTTTGGCAATGAATCGGATTGCAACGCGAGAGTGGTCGCCATCCAACAAAACTTTTTCCCGGACCAGCTTCAAAAACCAATTCATGAAAACGGTCGCGCGTTTCGAGACGGCTCGCCGCGAGCGAAATGTGCCCGCGTCCGGCGCCGATGATCGATCAAGTGATGCCCGAGGAATGCGCCGCCGCATTCGCCAAGCGGAGCATCAAAATCTTCACCAAGCTTGCCGGATTGAAACTCGCCGTGTCGATGATGGACCTGACGACATTGGAAGGAAAAGATACGCCGGGAAAAATTGCATGTCTCTGTCGCAAAGCGATGCAAGCTAATTATATCATTTACTCTTGTTGCCGGCTATCGAGATAAAGGACGACGAAGGCGATACCGAGGAGCGGTTGAAGAATTCGTTGCAAAACGGTAAGACCCAGTTCGGAAAAGCTGGCAGTCTGATTTTTTGGCAGGCTCGCCATCATTTTCTGCAGAACAACCTGAGGATCCTGCGCGGCGCCCAGCTGGCTGAAAGAATCTCGGACTAACGGCCATTCCGCAGCCAGTCTTGGCCACATCGCGACGACGGCGATGGCTAAAGCAAACGCGATCCAAATCGAGACAATGAGCGCGCCGCGCCAAAGTGGGCGTTGATACCAGGGAAGATCCCGCCCGCTGCGCGCGAGTCTTCTGCTCTCACGGAGGGCCTCGTTCGCGTTCGCGTTTTCGAGCACGGTGAATTGCTGCCAAAAAAGAACGTTGATGAAAAATCGTCCGAACAACCAAACTTGAAAGGCGAGCAAGCCGAGCGCGAGCACGATCGAGAAGAGCGTCGCTGAGGTCACGACCATGATCGCGATGCCGAGAGCGAACAGGATCAGTAAAAAGAAAACGCCGTAGACAAACAGGCCGAGACCGGCCACGCGCGGCCAATATTTGACCGCCGCATTAAGGACGCTGAAAAAACCGATCCGATGTCCGGTCGCGAGCTCGGCGGTGAGAATCTGGATGCCGGCGATGTAAACCGGAATCAGAACAATTCGCAAGATGAGCATGCATAGTCCGAACGCAACCGCGACGAGTGTTCGCAGGTTGACGTTGACACCGGGCGCAGTGTCGATGAAGCGACTGGTGAGTTCGGCGCAGAGAATCGGGACGATACTCAGCAAAGAAAGGCAGAAGAATTGAAAGAAACCTCGAAAATAAATTCGAAAGGTTTCGACCAAAATGTTCCGACTCGGCGGTCTGCTTTTCGATTTCTGATCGCTGATTTCCTTTGGGTCGCCGGAGCCTTGGGCGTAAGCGGCTGATCGTTGATTTCTGGCCGTTCCTTGCACCGGCGGTGGTTCGACTTGAAACAAGCCAGGAATGTCGCCGGCCGTTTTCCAATGAGCCTCGTTGACGTCGGCCTGGCGGGCGGGATTTGCCGGCAACACCCGACCGTCTGCTTTCCATTCACGCAACGTCGCCAGATCAGCCGGGCCGTATTCTTTTCCCTGAACTCGAATGATCCACTCCTCGGCCATGCCCTTATCATTGGACAGGATTCACCGGATTAACAGAGCGTTTTGCTTAAGCGAATTTGCAGGTTCGGTTTTGAAATCCGCAGAATCGAGTTAATCCTCTCTTCTAGTGAAACTGCTCTTAATAGACGGACATTATTACGTTTACCGGTCGTTCTTCGCGATCCCGAACCTGTCCAACTCGCGAGGCGAGCCGACGAACGCAATTTTTGGTTTCACCAAGACGCTGCGCTTGATGATCAAGCATCTGCAGCCGGAGCTGGGAGCGGTGTTTTGGGACGAAGGCATGCCGGAACGGCGGGTGAAATTGCAACCGGCTTACAAAGAGACGCGCAAGGAAATGCCGTTGCCGATGGTGCCGCAGCTCGATTTCATTCAAAAGCTTACCCCCCTGCTCGGATTCAAAAACATTTCGCTCCCCAACACCGAAGCCGACGATTTGATGGGCTGCTACGCGATGGCCGCGGGCACGCGCAAAGGAATGGAAGTGGTCTTGGCCACGAACGACAAAGATTTGTATCAGCTGATCGGCCCGTGCGTGAAAGTTTACACCACAGCCAAAGCCGATCTCGCTTCGCCGAAAGACGGGTTCGCGTTACTCGGCGAGGAACAAGCGACTGCGAAATGGGACGTGCCGCCGAAACTGATCGGCGATGTGCTGGCGATTTCGGGGGATTTGGTCGACAA
>CATPAT010000016.1 GCA_955652155.1 uncultured Chthoniobacterales bacterium
ATTAACATCGAGATCGAGGCGACGGTGCAGTGACATGGTCATTTTCGTTCTTACCTGGGTTGGACTTGGTTGCTGGTGCGTTTGTTTCTGGTGGATGCATCGCATCTCGTCGCGTCAGGACGCGATGTTAAAAGAATTGCATGAAATGACCCAGCGCATCGAACAGCTTTCTCAGGCCGGGCATGATTTGATTCGCGACGTTCACCCTCAAGTCGGCGAAATCAAAGAGCAGGTCGAAACTGTTAAGGAAGCAGTGTCGACAGAGAAAAACTGATCCGATTGCTTCATGGAAATTACGCCGCTCGGAGACTCCGCGCTGCTGATTCGTGTCGCTGAAAATTTCGACGACACTCCAACCGGCGCCTTAAATAAAGTGCTCGCGACGAAGCGCGCGCTTGAAGCCGCGCAAATTCCCGGCGTGATTGAGATCGCGCCGGCCTACACCACCGTAGCGCTTTTTTGTGATCCGGTCCGCGCCATCGACGCGGGAGCGCCGATCGAAGATGTTTTTGGATGGCTTGAGCAACGGATTCAGCAAGCCCTGAAATCTGTAGCCGCCCCGAAAGCTTTCGGGGCTGACCGCGGGCGGGCCGGGGACAACGTCCCCGCCTACAATTCAATTGAGGTTCCCGTTTGTTATGACCCGGAGTTCGCGGTCGACCTCGATGAGGTCGCACGGAATGCGGGGGTTCATTGGAAAGAAGTTGTCCATCTTCATTGCGGAGCCGATTACCGCGTTCATTGCGTCGGATTCACGCCCGGTTTTCCCTTTCTCGGGGGTTTGCCGCGCCAGCTCGCGACGCCGCGGCGCGATGTTCCGCGCAAGGAGATTCCGGCCGGATCGGTCGCGATCGGCGGAAGGCAAACCGGAATTTATCCGATCAAATCGCCCGGTGGCTGGAACGTGATTGGCCGGACGCCGCTGCAATTGTTCGATCCGCAAAAAGATCCACCTGTGCTTTTGCGTGCTGGAGACCGCGTCCGCTTCCGCTCCATCACCCGTGAAGAATTCGAAAGAGCGACGAAGTGAATGCGACGGCTGTTCGTGCTGGCTTTTTGACAAGTGTTCAAGATTTGGGACGCGCCGGCTTTCGGGAGTTTGGTGTTTCGCTCGGGGGCGCGCTCGATCCACACGCATTGCGGGTTGCGAATTTACTCGCCGGCAACGACGAATCAGCTGCCGGTCTGGAAATTACTTTCGGGGGTCTTCGGCTACGGTTCGCCGACGACCGAATTGTCGTTTGGAGTGGCGGCTACTTCGACGTCCGGATTGGCTCAACATCGTTGCTGGCGGGTCATCCGGCTTTGGTGCGCGCGGGCGAAGAATTTTCGATTGACTCACCGGCGGGCGGATGCCGCGTCTGGCTCGCGATTTCCGGCGGAATCGATGTGCCAGTGGTGCTCGGTAGTCGCTCCGGGGATTTGAGAGCCGGATTCGGCGGCGTAAAGGGGCGGCCCGTGCGTGATGGCGAGGAATTTCCGCTCGGCGAGAATATGCCTCGCGCCAAAGTTCTGATCGAAAAATTGCGCACCGAAAAAATCGCGCGCTGGAAACCGCCGCACGATTGGTCGAGTCCGGCTCGGCGATCGCCCGTCTTGCGTTACCTTCGCGGCGCGGATTCCGGTCGCTTTGTTGAATCAGCGCTTCAACGCCTCAGCAGCGAGGGCTTTTTCGTGTCGCCGGATTCCGACCGAATGGGAATTCGGTTGGACGGTCCGCGTCTCGAGCGAAGTGAAGATGTCGATCTTCTATCCGAGGCGGTGGCTCCGGGTACGGTCCAAGTTCCGCCGAGCGGCAAGCCGATTCTGCTTCTGAATGATTGCCAAACCATCGGCGGCTATCCAAAGATCGCGCACGTGATCACGGTCGATCTTCCAATCGCCGCTCAGTTGTCTCCCAGCGATAGAATTCGCTTCAGTGAAGTTTCGATTCGCGATGCGCACGCGCTCTTGCTCGAACGGGAGCGAAACCTGGAACAATTCCGTCGCGGACTCGAGCCCCATTTTAAATGAGCCTGGTTCTCGATCTAAATGCCGATCTCGGCGAAGGCGCAGGGCACGATGACGAGCTTCTTGCGCTGGTCACATCGGCGAACATAGCCTGCGGCTTTCATGCCGGCGACGCCGAAACGATGCGCCGGTCAATTGAAACGGCGCGCGACCGCAAGGTCGCTGTCGGCGCGCATCCCAGCTTGTTCGATCGCGAGAATTTTGGGCGGAAAGAGCTGCCAGTGAAGGGCGGCGAAGTTTTCGACGCGGTCGTCTATCAGCTTGGCATTTTTCAAGCCATCGCCGAAGCGGCCGGCGTCCAGCCAAATCACGTGAAACCGCACGGCGCGCTTTATAATATGGCGGTGCGCGACCAAGAGCTCGCGGATGCGATTGGCCGCGCCATTGCCAAAGTCGATATCAGACTGATTCTTTTTGCGCCGCAAACCAGCGCGCTCGCACGAGCGGGAAAAACAAATGGACTGCAAATCGCGCATGAAGTCTTCGCCGACCGGAATTATTTGAGCGACGGTTCACTTGTTCCGCGCTCGCGACCAGACGCTTTGTTACATGATCCTGAAGAAGCCGCTGCGCGGGTTGTTCGAATGTTACGTGAAGGCAAAGTTCACTCGGTCGACGGCGTCGATGTCGATGTTCGGGCCGAGACGGTTTGCGTTCATGGCGATACACCGGGCGCGGTAGATTTCGCGCGCGCTCTAAAGTCGCGTCTCGAGAGCGAAGGCGTCAGCATTCGCGCGCCGAAATTTTCCAAGTGAGCAACGACCAGCAGCCGAGCGGTTTGGTTCGCGCACTTGGGCCGATCGACGCCACCATGATCGTGATCGGGTCGATGATCGGCTCGGGCATTTTCATTACGTCAGCTGAATCGGCGCGTTTGAGCGGCGCGCCGGGATGGCTCTTGCTCGCGTGGGTGATTGCCGGTTTGCTTACAATGACGGGAGCGGTCAGCTGCTCCGAGCTCGCAACGATGATGCCGCGCGCGGGCGGTGTTTATGTTTTCTTTCGCGAAGCCTACGGCCCGGCGATGGGATTTTTGTACGGCTGGCCGCTGTTTCTGGTCGTTCAAACCGGAACGATTGCCGCCGTCGCGATTGCGTTCGGCAAATTTCTCGGTGTTTTTGTCAGCGCGATTTCGCCGGACAATTATCTTTTCACAAAACAACCGATTTTGCTGGGCGGCGGATACGCCATCAGTTTATCGACTCAACAATTGACCGCGATCGGGTTGATCGCATTGTTGACCTGGACGAATACGCGCGGGCTCAAGCTGGGCACGCTTGTGCAAAATACATTCACTTTTGCAAAAACTGCCGCGCTTGCCGGAGTTGTTGTCGTCGGGCTCTTGCTCGGTTGGAACGCGAGCAGCGCAGCCCGAACGTCGGCATGGTGGGACTCGTGGGCGAACGGTTGGAGTCCGCAGATTGCGCAGCCGGGTTTCAGTTTCGCAGGCGGCGGCCTGGCGCTCGCTTTGATTTTCGGAAAATCGATGATCGGTCCGATCTTTGCCCAAACCGCCTGGACCAACGTCACGTTTCTTGGCAGTGAGGTGCGTGAACCCGGGCGAAATCTTGTCCGCGCGCTTTTGATCGGCTCCGGCATCGTCGTGGTTTTGTATGTGCTGGCGAATGTTTCCTATCTCGCCCTCCTGTCGTTTCCAGAAATCCAGCGGGCGCCGCAAGATCGGGTCGCAGTTGCGGCGATGAAGTCGGCATTCGGAAATCCGGGCGCGATGTGCATGGCCGCAGCGATCATGATTTCCACCTTCGGTTGCAATAACGGACTGATTCTTGCCGGCGCGCGCGTCTATTTCGCGATGGCGCGGGACCGTTTATTCTTGAACATAGTTGGAACGACCATTAGCAAGCATGTTCCGGCGGCGGCGCTGGTGGCTCAGGGAATCTGGACGGCGCTTCTGACTTTGCCGCGAACGGTGACGACGAACGCAGCGACGGACAAACTCGTCTACGGAAATGTTTATACCCAGTTGCTCGAATACATTGTCTCGGCCGATCTGATTTTTTATCTTCTGATGGTCCTCGCACTGATTGTTCTGCGACGAAAAGCTCCCGCGGCCGAGCGGCCGTATCGGACCTGGGGCTATCCAATTGTGCCAATCGTTTCGATGTTCCTGGCCGCCTTACTGATTGTCGATCTTGCCTTTCTCGCACCGACGACTTCCGGAATTGGAATTCTGATCGTGTTGACCGGCGTGCCGGTTTTCTTCCTCTGGCGAAAAGCGCCATCAGCTTAACCCGCATTCGCGAAAGGCCAGTCCGGCTCGGACCTACGGCGTGACAGGCAAATCCATTTCGCGTCTCAGCGGCGAAACATTCTTGTTATGCCTGCGAAATCAAAGAAACAACAGATGGCGGCTGGCGCGGCGCTCGCGGCCAAGCGCGGGAAGCGGTCGAAGTCATCACTGCGAGGCGCATCGAGAAGCATGTATAAATCGATGAGCCGAACGGAACTCCGGAGAGTGGCCAAGACCAAGCGCAAAAATTTGCCGACCCGAAAACGTAAACGCAAATAAACAACCGCCACGCAGCTATGGCGTTTGGCGGTGAAAGAAATTGTACCGGCTGGAAAATGCCGGCGCGTTGACCTCCAATTGCGAAACAACCGCGACCAGGACCGTGACGCCGAGCAATGTCCATCGTAGCCATTGCTGTTTTGTCCAGCTGCTGAACCGATCAATGGCGTAGACGAACAATAGGAAAAAAGGAATGGCGGCTGCGTCCAACAATCGTCCGGATGTGAAATACGGATGTTCGCGCGACGGATACGGGCACTGGCCGAAATCAAAACTGATCGATAAGACGACGAGAAACGCGACGATCGACAAAAAACTCAGAAGCGCGACCGCTAGAACCAATCGTTGATCGCCCGGGTTCGATCGGCGTCGCAAAAGGAGCACGCCGGTCGCGAGAATTACAATTGCCGATGAAATTGCATAGAACGTGTCCGCCGCGGCGGATGCCATTCGCTGGAGGTGCCAGACAAATTCGCCGCGCCAGAAACTCGCGATCAGTTCCGGCCAAAATTCCCTGATGCCGTTCAGTGTAAAGATCAGATGTGACCACCATTCGCCGAACGGCTTTCGGGTCCAGCCTAACAATTCGATTTTCGATTTGGTCGCGGTCAGGTCGCCGAAATTGTGATGATTCCATGCAAACCAGATCCCGAGCGGCAGCGCCAGTGACAAAAGGAAGACGCCGAGCGTGATTAGGCCTGGTCGAAGACTTCCGTTCCTGGGGCCGCGAAAAATCCTCCACGCGATCGCGGCGATTGCGATCAGCGGCAGCGGAAGATTGCTCGTTTTGATAAGACAAGTCGCGGCGATGGCCAGGCCGGTCCAAACGGCGACACCAATTCCGGGGTGCTCGCTTTGCAACAGTTTAGCGAGTCCGAGAAACGCGATACCGA
>CATPAT010000017.1 GCA_955652155.1 uncultured Chthoniobacterales bacterium
AGCAAAAAGAGATCGGCGCTCAGGAACACGCCGTAGGAGCCGCCAACCACGAGCAGCAGCCAAAAGAAAAACTCGTTCGCGCGGTCGGTGACATCCCAGGAAAACAAAACCGCGCTGATCGCGACGATTCCCGTTACCAAGACGAGCGTCAAACTGATCCCATCGAGCGCGAGATGATAATTCATCCCGAGCGCCGGAATCCACGGCACCCGGACGATGGTTGTGAAATGAGCAAGATCGATATCGTCGCAAAACAATGTTGCGAGGCTGACCGCAAAGCCGGCGGTTGCAGTGATAAGCGCGATCCAGCGCGAAAAAACACGCGGCAGAACGAGCAGCACAATTGCGCCGGCGAACGTGATGTAAATCGTCCAGGCAATCATCACGTTTCAGGCAAACAGCCGTGCCATTTGAACGACGGTTGCGTTGAAAATGTTGAAAAGGAATTGAGGAGAAATCCCGATGGCGAACATCAGCACCGTGACCGGGACGATGACGAACTTCTCGCCGCGCACGATATCGGAGAAACCGCTGCAACTTTCGGCGAGCGGCCCGCTGAAGAGCGCTTGCATCGCGCGCATGAAAGTCACGGCCGTGAAAAGGAGACCGAGCACGGCGATGGCGGTGAAGGAGGCAGCAGTCGCAAATGAGCCTTTGAAAATGAGAAATTCGCCGACGAAACCGTTGAGCCCCGGTAAACCGAGCGACGAAAACATCGCGACGCTCATCCAGCCGCAAAGCAACGGTGTGCGTTGCATAAGTCCGCCGAAATCGTCGATACCGCGCAGACCGCGGCGTTGTTCCAGCAAACCGACAAAATAGAAAAGCGCCGCGGCGGTGAGGCCGTGATTGAAGATTTGCAGAAAAACGCCGCTCAACGCCGCGTGCATGTCGATCAAGGAAGATGTCGATCCTGCGGTGATCGCGAAGAGACCAAGCAAGCAATAACCAAGGTGACTGATCGACAAGTAAGCGACCATGCGTTTGAGGTCGCGCTGGGCCCAGGCCGCGAGCGGCGCTAAGACGATCGAGCAAATCACCAGCGCGAGCAGCCATGGCCCGGCGATTTTGATTTCGTTCGGGAAAAGCGGCACGAGCAGGCGGATGAATCCGTAGACGCCCATTTTCGAAAGCGCCCCGGTCAATACCATCGACACACCAGTCGGCGCCGTTTGATAGGCATCGGGCAGCCAGGTGTGAAATGGAAAGAGTGGGACTTTGACAGCGAGCCCGAGAAAAATTCCGGCGAAAGCGAGCCATTGAAGTTTACCGCCGAGCAATCCTGTTTTGCCGAGACCGGCGAGCGCCGCGAAATCGAATGTTCCTTTGGCCAAATAAATTCCGAGAAAGGCAAGAAGCATGGCGATGCTGCCAAGAAATGTGTAAACGAAAAATTTAACCGCTGCGTAATCGCGATTTTCACCTCCGTAAATTTTGATGAGAAGAAATGCCGGGACCAAGGTCATCTCGTAAAACAAAAACCAGAGAACAAAATTCTGGGCGGTGAACGTGCCGTAGAGCGCGGCTTGCATGACGAGCATGAGCGCGCAGGCGCCGCGTTCGAGGCGTTGCGCGGAAAAGGCGAACGGAAAGACGAGCGACGTCAGCAAAACGAGAAGCAGACTCAAGCCATCGACGCCGACCAGATATTCGGCGGCGATCGAAGGGATCCAGGCGTGACGTTCGACGATCTGCAAGCCCGATGCGGTGACATCGAATTTTTGCCAGAGCATCGCCGCGTAAAACGCCGAGAGCGCATTAAAGATGAGGGCAACGGTGCGCGCGTTCTTCGGCTGCCCGATGTAAAGCGCAATCGCGCCGGCCAGCGGAATCAAAATGACGATGCTGATTAGCCCAACCATGCGTAAAGAAGAACGAGCGCGAGCATGCCGAGGGCGACCGCGCCGAGATAAGTTTGAATCTGTCCGGAGTGCCAGCGCGACATCAAGCGCCCCAATCCTTGCGCGCCGCTCGTGCTTTCATCCACACCAGCGTTGATTACGCGCTCGTCGGCACTGGTTGTGACGCGGCCAAAGAATTGTCCGATCCTGCCGATGTCTTGAACAAGACCGTCCCAGACATGCCGATCCATCCAATCGGAGAGTCGCGCCAAGATCTTAGAGAAAGCGATGACGGTGCGATCGTAAATCTCGTCGATCCACATTTTGTTTTCGAGGAAACGAAAGAGCGCCGGCTGCGCGTGCTGAAGCGGATCGGTTTCATCAGCGCGCCGATAGATCCAGATCCCAATCGATACACCCGCGCCAACGAGCGCGAGCGAAACAAGAATCATCGGCTGAATTAATAAGCGCGGCTCGAAGTGCGCGGCGTGTCCAGTCAGATAACTTTCGAGCCACGGCCAGGCGGGCGTGAGCACGATGCTGAAAAAAACTGCGCAAACCGCGAGCACAATGAGAGGGAGCGTCATCACGCTTGGACTTTCGGGTGCGTGCTCCGAGGCAGCGCGCCGGTTTCCAAAAAAGACGTAGATGATCTGCCGCGTCATGTAGAGCGCGGTCAGGATCACGCCGATCAGGATCGAATAGTGCGGCAAATGCGACCGCGGCCAACTTGAAGTCGCGTGGAGAATTTCTTCCTTGGTCCAACCGCCGGAAAAAAAGAACGGCACACCGCTGAGCGCCATCATTCCGATCGCGTAAGTCGCGAATGTGACTGGCATGAGTTTCCGCAAGCCGCGCATTTTTCGAATGTCCTGTTCGTGATGAACACCGTGAATCACTGAACCGGCGCCAAGAAAAAGGAGCGCTTTAAAAAATCCATGGGCGAGCAAGTGCATAATGCCGGCAGCGACGCCGCCGACGCCAAGCGAAACCATCATCAGCCCAAGCTGCGAAACGGTGGAGTAAGCAAGGATGCGTTTGATGTCGAACTGCGCGACCGCAATCAACGCGGCCATTAAACCAGTAATCACGCCGATCCAGACGACGATTGTGAGCGAAGTCGTAACTCCATTAATTGCGCCGACAGCGAAGATCGGATAGACGCGCGCGACCAGAAATACTCCGGCTGCGACCATGGTTGCGGCGTGGATCAAGGCGCTGACCGGGGTTGGACCTTCCATCGCGTCGGGCAACCAGACGTGGAGCGGAAATTGACCCGATTTGCCGATGGCGCCGCAGAAGATCAAGAGCGCGATCAGCGTGACGCTGGACCCAATTGCAGACAGCGCAATAGGTTCCAAGCAGCCGCGGCCGCCATCATAAAAAAGCAGGGTCCCGCTGCGGTGATAGAGCCAGAGGATTCCGAGAAAAAATCCCATGTCGCCAATGCGCGTGGTAATAAACGCTTTCTTTGCCGCAGCCGCGGCACTCGGGCGCTCGATCCAAAATCCGATTAGTAAAAAAGACGCGAGTCCGACGAGGTCCCAAAAAACAAAGAGAAGCAGCAAGCTGTTGGCGACAACCACGCCGAGCATCGCGCCGGAGAAAAATGACAGATAGGCGAAGAACCGATAAAAGTTTTTGTCCTCGGCCATGTAGCCGATGCTGAAAACGAAAATGCAGAGACCGACGAGCGTGATCATCAGGAGCATCGCGGCCGCAAGCGGATCGAGAACGAATCCGATGCGCAGAGTCTGTTCGCCGAAAGTGAACCAGGTAAAATTCTGGATCGCGCGGAAACCGTGAGTTTGCAGCGTCGGCACAAACGCGAAGATCGATATCGTCAGGGCGACGATTTGTCCGAGAATCGCGACCGCGGCGGCGGCTCGCCGGGCCGCTTTTCCGAAAGCCAAAATCAATAGCGACGCGACGATCGGCGCCGTCGGAATCAACCAAACGTTCGTCGTAATCCAGGAATTCATCCTTTGAGACGATCGAGCTGGTCGACGTTGGTGCTGCGGAAATGGCGATAAACCGCAATCACCATCGCGAGACCGACCGCGGCTTCAGCAGCGGCAATGGCGATGGCGAAAATTGCCACCATCACGCCGGTCGGCTGCGCCGGTTGCGGAGCAAATCGCCAAAACGCGATGAAATTGATGTTCGCTGCGGCCAGCATCATCTCGATCCCGATCAAAATGAAAATTGCGTGACGCCGGCTGAGCGCAGCGAGGAGTCCGATGCAAAACAATGCCGCCGAGAGAATGAGAAAGAGTTGGAGTGTTGGAGTCATGGAGTCGATGGGTGGTGAATCGAGCGCTCCGCGCTCGATGTTAAAAGTGTCGGCGAAGCCGAGTAATGTTTAGCATCGCCCGACGGAGCGGCCGATCCACCTTGTTCGCGGGGCATCAGCTTTTTTCCTCCATTACCAGAATGAGCGCGCCGATCAGGGCCGCGGTCAGCAAAACGCCGACGCACTGCAACGGCCAGACATAATTGGTCATCAACAATTCGCCGATTCGCTGGACTGTGACTGGCTCGATCTGCGGTGGCGTAAGCGGAAGTGATTTTGTTTTCGCAATCGCCCAGATCAAACCGGCGAACACTGCGATGGCAACGATCGCGCCGCCCCACTGAAAACTGCGGACATTTTCGACATCGTCCCGGGTCAGAAGAATGGTGAAAACGATCAGCACTGCGACTGCGCCGATGTAGACGAAGATTTGAACCAAACCGACGAATTCCGCACCGAGCAAAAAGAAAAAACCGGAAATGCCGACAAACATCACCGCGAAACTGAGCGCAGCGTGCATCAGTTTTGGCAGCGTCGCGGCTGCGAGCGCCGCAGCGAGTGTGAAAATTGCGATGGCAGCAAAAGCGACCGTGCTCATTCGGCAAAACGATAAGTGCGCGGCGCAAATTTTCGGCGCGTATCAAGCAGAATCGACAACGCGAAGTAAACGGCGGCGATAACCAGGAGCGACCCAAGCCAGCCGCGCAATCCGCGACCGGTGTAATGCCAGACCGCCGCTGCAACCACGCAGGTAAACGCCATCGGAAGCATAAATTTCCAGGCGAAATTCATGATCTGATCGACGCGCGTGCGCGGGAGCGTCCCGCGA
>CATPAT010000018.1 GCA_955652155.1 uncultured Chthoniobacterales bacterium
ACGTCGATGTCCTCCAGATGCGACGGACGGCGTCGCTTTGATTCCCTGCGGCGTCACGTCGAACACCCATGCGAGAACGAGCGCGACCGGAAAACCGATCAGCAGCAGCGCAATCACGACGCGAATGACCGAGTTCGAGACTTCGAAAACCGGAAGGACCTGGGCCAGACCCTGCGCGAGTGCCCAGCCCGCGACGATGTAGGCGATCGCAACCCGATAAACTTTGCGCCGCTTCAATTCGTCAAAGAAGCTCGTCATAGGAATAGATTCGCTCTCGTTAACGTTCAACGGCAATCGTTAGACAGGCAAATCGAACGACCCGTTCACTTAACACCGGTCGCGAAGACTGTCTGAAACTGCGGATTCTGTTTTTCTCGCGAAACCACACTCAGTTCGATCTCCCGGAACCCACCTTTTTCCAGAAGCTCATGCAACCGGACCTCACTGAAACCCAGCCAGCGGTCGGCATAGAGGTCCCGCGCTTTTTCAAAGCGATGACTCAACAAGTCGAGCACAACGACCCGGCCATTCCTTTTTAAAATGCGGTAGGCGGCCTCAATCGCTCGCTCTGGCTTGGTCGCGTGATGCAAAGCCTGACTTAAAAGCACGAGGTCGACACTGTCTTTTGCAACCGGCGGATCTTCCAGATCGCCGAGCCGGTACTCGAGGTTTTTGACGCCGTGTTTTTTGGCGAGCTTCGACCCGAATTCGACCATCTTGGGCGAGTTGTCGATCGCGATCACTTTACGCGCGCTCTTCGCCAGCAACTGGGAAAGTGTTCCCTCACCCGCGCCAAGATCGACAATCGTCAGCCGCGGAACGAGCGAGATCAACGCGTGCGAGAGCGCTTTCCACGATCGTCCCGGGACGTAACTGCGACCGAACTTCCCGGCCAGCTCATCGAAATATTCGCGCGCTTTGTCCTGACGCTTGCGCAAAGCGAGTTTCAACGCCGTCCGGTCGCGGCCGGTTTCGGGAATTTCACGCGCGAGTGTCTCGATCACTTGTTGGACGCGGCCGCGCGCGCCATTGCGTCCTGCGATTTTGGTCGCGCCGTAGTAAACATTCTTGCCCGCCCGCCGACCTGCCACCACCCCGGCACGTTTCAATTGGGCGAGATGACTGGAGATCCGCGATTGGCCCATGTTCAGAATCTGCTGCAGCTCGGCCACCGAAAGCTCTTCTTCTTCTTCCAGCAAGAGCAGCAGCCGTAGCCGGGTTGGATCAGCCAGCAGCCGTAATAAATTAATGGTTGACGTCATCAGCGGTCTGAGACGATATATCTACATATCATGATCGGTCAATATGTTGCTGCCAGCTTGACTGTTCTCACCCGTCACTAGTCACTCGTCCCTTCCTGTTATGTCACGTCGCTACGTTTTTTCTTCCGAATCCGTTGGTGAAGGTCACCCCGACAAAGTTTGCGACACGATTTCGGATGCCGTTCTCGACGCCTGCATTAAACAAGATCGACGCAGTCGTGTTGCCTGCGAGACCTACGCCAAGAGCAACATCGTTGTCGTTGGTGGGGAGATCACGATTCCGAATCTGGCTGACGACGAACCGCTCGGCGCGGTTCTTCCAATCAACAAAATCGTGCGTGAGACCGTGCGCGAGATCGGTTACGTGAACGACGATGATGTCTTTCACGCGGACAAGATCGACATCCAGAACATCATCACCAAACAATCGCCTGACATCGCCCAAGGCGTGGATGCGCGCGCAGCCGATGGCAAGGGCACGGCCGAACAGGGCGCGGGCGATCAGGGTTTGATGTTTGGTTACGCCTGCGACGAAACGCCGGAGCTGATGCCAGCGCCGATCATGTTTGCCCATCGGCTCGGGCGCGAGCTCACTCGCATTCGCAAGAGCGGAAAAGTCGGCTGGCTCCGACCGGACGCGAAATCGCAGGTCTCAGTTATTTACGAAAATGGCCGACCGATCGGCATTTCCTGCGTTGTTGTTTCAACGCAACACTCCCGCGACGTCAAACATTCCGAAATCCGGAGCTTTGTGATCGAAGAAGTGATCAAAAAAGTTTTGCCGAAAGAAATGTTAAGCGAGAGCACGCAATTTCTCGTCAATCCCACCGGCAATTTCGTGGTTGGCGGACCGCAAGGCGACACCGGTCTGACCGGCCGCAAGATTATTGTCGATAGCTACGGCGGCATGGGACGCCACGGCGGCGGCGCATTTTCCGGAAAAGATCCGAGCAAAGTCGATCGCAGCGCGGCTTACATGGGACGTTGGGTCGCGAAAAATGTGGTCGCGGCCGGGCTCGCCCAGAAATGCGAGGTGCAATTCGCCTACGCAATCGGTCATCCCAAACCGCTCAGCGTCCATGTCGACACGTTCTGCACCAGCAGCGTCGACGAAGAAACGATCGAGCAGGCGGTGCTGCAGACATTCAGCTTTAAACCGGCCGACATTATCGATCAGCTCGATCTGCTTCGCCCGATTTACTCAAAGACGACGAACTATGGTCACTTCGGCAAAGTCGATGACCCAGAGATCACTTGGGAAAAGACGGACAAGGCCGC
>CATPAT010000019.1 GCA_955652155.1 uncultured Chthoniobacterales bacterium
ACTCCATGACGCGTCCGCCCGATGTGAAGGAAATCGAGAAAGACATCGAACGAATCCGACTCGAAAAAGAAGCCGCCATCAAAGCCCAGGATTTCGAAAAGGCCGCATCACTTCGCGACAAGGAAAAGCAGACCAAGGAAAAACTAGATTCCATTTTGCAGAAGTGGCGTCAGGAGCGGGAAGAAAAGGAAGTGCTCGTGACCGCCGACGACATGATGCACATCATTTCGAAAGTTACCGGAGTTCCGCTGCAACGAATGGAGCAAGCCGAGACCGAGAAGCTCCTCAAGATGGAAGAAGAGCTGAAGGGCAAAGTCATTGGTCAGGATGAAGCGGTCACAGCGATTTCGAAAGCGCTGCGTCGCAGCCGCGCCGATTTGAAAGATCCGCGCCGTCCGATCGGTTCGTTCATTTTCCTCGGACCAACCGGCGTCGGGAAAACCTTTCTCGCCCAGAAGCTCGCCGAATTCATGTTTGGCGATCGTGACGCACTGATTCAGATCGACATGTCGGAGTACATGGAAAAATTCACCGCGTCGCGCTTGATCGGTTCGCCTCCGGGTTACGTCGGCTACGAGGAAGGCGGTCAGCTTTCCGAAGCGGTGCGACGCCGGCCGTATTCGGTCGTGCTCTTTGACGAAATTGAAAAAGCGCATCCGGACGTGATGCATCTGCTCCTGCAGATTCTCGAAGAAGGTAAAATAACCGACTCGTTAGGCCGGAAGATCGAATTCCGGAATAAAATCATCATTATGACGTAGAATGTCGGCGCCGAGCTGCTGAAAAAGCAGACGACTATGGGTTTTGGCGCGCCGCGCGAAGGTCACGATTACGATTCGATGCGGGAAAAGATTTTGGAGGAGACCAAACGCGTCTTTAAGCCGGAGTTTCTCAATCGCCTCGACGAAATCACCGTCTTTCACTCGCTCGAAAAATCGCATCTCTTACAGATTGTCGATCTTGAAGTGGAGAAGGTGAAGATTCGCCTCAAAGCGAAACAAGTGGAGATCGTTCTGGACAACCTGGCCCACGAGTTTGTGATCGAGAAAGGTTACGATCCGAATTACGGGGCCCGGCCGATGCGACGCGCGGTCGAGCGCTTCCTGGAAGACCCGCTGGCGGAAGAGATTCTGCGCGGCAATGTCAAAGCTGGCTCCAAAGTCCACGTCACCGCCAAAGATGGACAACTCGTTTTTCAATCCGACGTGCCGAAGACGAAGCTGGCGGAGCCAATCGCTGAATAGAGCGAAGCGAGCTGCCGGCGCGTCGTCTGATTGATGTCGTCCCGGCATTGGTTGTTCGCACTGGTCCTGCTCGTCGCAACCTTGCTGGTTTATCAGCCGGCGTGGAATGGAAAGCCGATCTGGGATGACGAAATTCACATCACAACGCCAGAGCTGCGCTCATCGCATGGCTTAACGCGAATCTGGACCGATCTTTCGGCCTCGCCGCAGTACTATCCGCTTCTCCACACGATTTTTTGGGTGGAGTACAAACTTTGGGACGGCTGGCCGCTGCCCTACCACCTCGTCACCATTCTACTTCATGCAACCTTAGCGCTTCTCTTGTTCCAGATCTTACGCCGGCTCAACGTCCCGGGCGCGTGGCTAGGGGCGGCGATTTTCGCGCTCCACCCGGTCCACGTCGAATCGGTCGCGTGGTTATCCGAAGTTAAGAACACTCTTTCCGGAGCGCTCGCCGCCGCGGCAACGTTGGCTTACCTCAAATACGACAAAGATCGACAACTTACGGCCTACTTTCTGGCGTTCGCCCTTTTCGTTGCTGCTCTGATGACCAAAACCGCCATCGTAACTTTACCGATCGTGCTGTTAATCGTCTTCTGGTGGAAACGCGGACAGCTCGCATGGGAGCGCGACTTTAAACCGCTGGTTCCGTTTTTTGGCGTCGCGATTGTCGCCGGGATCGTCACGGTCTGGGTAGAGCAAAAATTTTGTGTCGAGCGTGGCGAGACGTTTGATTTTTCTCTACTCGATAGATTGCTGATCGCGGGCCGATTGTTTTGGTTTTACTTGGGAAAGCTCTTCTGGCCCACGGATCTGACCATCATTTATCCGCGCTGGCAGATCAGCGAGAGTGTCTGGTGGCAATATCTTTTTCCAATCGCGGCTCTGGCACTGTTGGTCGGATTGTGGATCGCGCGCCGAAAATCCCGCGGCCCGCTTGCGGCGGTGCTTTGTTTTGCGGCAATGCTTTTTCCGGTGCTCGGATTTTTCAATCTTTCTTATTTCATGTCCTGCCCGCCGCCAGGCCATCAGTTCGCGATATTCCGGGCAGATCACTTTCAATATCTCGCCGACACCGCCGTGATCACTCTCATCGCCTCCGGGGCGGGTTGGTTGTGGGCGCGAATGCAGACGCGGCATCGCCCGCTCTTCTCCACCGGCGTTGTGGCAGGGTTAGGGCTGCTCGCCAGTCTGACTTGGGCGCAAAGCCGCAATTATCGTGACACCGAAAGTTGTTTTCGCGATGTAATATCTAAAAATCCAAACTCCGCGACCGCGCACAATAATCTTGGTAACGCGTTACTTCGGAAAGGCTCAACCGATGAAGCGGTCGCTCATTTTGAGAAGACCCTGAAAATCGAACCGAATTATCAATTTGGGCAATACAATCTCGGTGCTGCTCTAGTCCAGAAAGGAGACGCTGCTGCCGCGATTCCTCATTTGAAATCCGCCCTGGCCGCCAATCCGAACCATTCCAAAGCCTACTACAGTTTGGCGACTGCCCTTGCCCAGCGCGGCCAGGCTGATCAAGCGATCGAATATTATGAGCGCGCACTGAAGCTGGAGCCTGATTTTCCCGACGCCCACACCAATCTCGCCAATCTGTTGCTCGAAAGAGGAGAGAACGAGGCGGCATTGACCCATTACCGAAAGGCGGTCGAACTTCAGCCGAACAATCCCGGCGCGCATTACAACCTTGGCGTCGGTTTGGTGCGCAAGGGCGAATCTGATTCGGCGATCGCCGAGTTGCGAATCGCTCTCCAACTTGATCCCGCCTACCCGGATGCCGAACCACTGCTTCGCGATCTTCTGGCGCGAAAAACGCAGCCGTAAAAGTCACGCGGTTAAGCGCGTGGATGCGCCTCGGCGTAGGCTTTCTTCAAGCGCTCGACTGTGACGTGCGTGTATATTTGCGTCGTTGAAAGACTGGCGTGGCCGAGCAGCGCCTGCACGCTCCGCAGGTCCGCGCCGCGATCGAGCATGTGGGTGGCAAAACTATGGCGAAGTTTGTGCGGGCTGATCGAAATTGGAATCGAAGTGTGCCGTAAATAACGTTTCAAGATCAGCCAGATCGATCGCGGTGAAATTCGTTTCCGTGATTTGTTAATGAAGAGCGCTTCGGAATGCACCTTCGCGGCGGAGCGATATTTTTGGACTGCCTCCAGCGCGGGTGCGCCAACCGGGCAAACGCGCTCTTTGCGGCCTTTTCCAAAAACGCGCACCGATTCGGTGTAAAGATCGACATCTTCTACGTCGAGCGCGGCCAGCTCACTCAATCGCAGACCGCTGCTGTAAAAAAGCTCCATGGCCGCGACGTCGCGGAGCGGCATCCATTCCGGCGCGGCGCGTTGCTTTGCCACCCGCAGCGGCGCGCTGAGTAATTCTTCGATTTGTTGGCGCGTCAACACCAGCGGCAATTTCTTTTCTACCTTTGGGAGTTGTAGTTGCCGCACCGGATCGATCCGAAGTTTCTTTCGATCGGCCAGGAATTTGTAAAACGCGCGCAGCGCCGAGAACTGTAAACGTACATAGGAGCGCGCCTGGCCCCGCTTCATGATCCCGAAGAGATAATCGCGAAAATCGTCCGGCGTACATTGCTTCCACGGCATTTGATTTTGTCCGCGGAACGCGCGCAGTGCCTGCCGATAAGCCTTCAGCGTTCGGGGGGAGGCGTTTCGTTCGATCGCGAGGTAACGCAGAAATTCTTCAGCGAGATTGTCTTTCTTCGTCGCGACGCTGGTGTCTTTTGTCATGTCGAGCGGAAACGCCCGTCCGGCTCGGACCTAAAATTGCGGCTCCGGTTTCTCGATCATGTAACGGGTCTGAGCCGCATCAGCCCGGCCGCTCATCTGGGTTTTGAAAATCGGCGGCGGATTGGTTGAGACGACTTCGAAGTCCTTCAGGATAAATTCAGGATAAACCCGATTGCTCGCCGGTTCGTAGACTTTGTCGCCGCTGAAGGTCCCGTAAAGCTTGTACTCGTAATTGTTGTCCGAACCGAACTTCAACGCCGCGCGATCGGGCGCGAGTTTTTGTTTTTCATTCAACATCACGAGCTGCGCCGTGTTCCAAGGCTGGTTCGGTCGTCGGACATAGCCCCAAAACTTGAAGTCCGGCTTAAAATAACGCCGCCCGATATAATAATCGCCCGCCGGCTCGGCCGCGATTCGCTGCGCCATGGCAATCTTCGCGTTTTGAATGCCGCTCGGTTCGGTTTGGCAGCCGGCAGAAAAGAGAAGCGCAGTCGCGAAAAAAACCGGTTTTGCTCGCAAGATTGACATCTTCCAGGATCGACATCTACTCAGCTCTACGACCCGCGCAATCCCGCGTTTCTTTTTGCATCGCACTGCGCCGTCCGTAAAATTTGAGGCCAGATGCTGGAATTGGAAGTTTACGCCGCCGGTCTTTGCGATCTGGACAAGATCTTGGAGCTCGACCATCAGTTGGCCGCGATCCCGGGTCTGCGCTACAAAGTCGATCGCAACCACAACTTGGTTTATCTCGAGCTCGATCAACCCACCATCACCTTTCGCGAGATTCGCGCGATCTTTCGCAAACTCGCGCTCGATCCGCATTTCATCGGCGCAATTCCGGGAGAGCTTCGCCCAAAAACAAAAACGCAGCCGCTGGGTGTCTAAACAACAGCAAATGTTCGTTCGATTCTTTAACGCGCTGGGAGGACCACTCATTCGGTTCGTTCAGTACTTGGGCGAGGTGGTCTTCCTGGCCGCGGACACGTTCCGCTCACTTTTTACTCATCGGTTGCGCTGGAAATTATTTCTCAATCAAATTGTCGAGATCGGATTGCTTTCGCAATTAGTCGTCGTAATCACGGGTGGATTCACCGGCGCGGTTTTTACCGCCCAGACCTATTTCCAGTTTCACAAGATCGGAATGGGCTCGGCCGTGGGCGCGGTCGTGTCGGTCGCAATCCTCCGCGAGTTAGGACCGGTCTTGACTGCGTTAATGGTGACGGGTCGCGTCGGTGCAGCCATGTCGGCGGAGATCGGAACCATGAAAGTGACCGAGCAAATCGACGCGTTGCGGGCGCTGGCAGTTTATCCGACCGATTATCTGGTCGTGCCGCGCGCGCTCGCCATGATGGTCTCGATGCCGTTGCTCGTGGCCGAATGCATCGCCGTGGGCATCGCGGTCGGCTATTTCGTTGCGATTTTTTTGCTCGAAGTAAACGGGACCTATTACATGGCGAACATGGTGCGCTGGACCCGAAGTCGCGACATCATCATGGGCCTTTCGAAAGCGTTTTGCTTCGGCATTCTGATTGTCTTCATCAGTTGCCACAAAGGATTGACCGCACGCGAAGGTGCGGTCGGGGTCGGCCGCGCCACGACCGAAGCCGTTGTCAACGCCTCGCTCGCCGTTTTGATCAGCAACTTTTTCCTGACCATGCTGCTCAACATCATTTACCCGGCGGGCTATCAATGAGCCTCGGCAAACCGCCACGTTTGGATCAAGTGTTTCAGAAATATGACCCGCCGGTCTATTTTGTAACGTTGTGCACAAATAGTCGGCGCCAACTGTTGGGGAACGATGCAGTTCATTCTGAAGTCGTCGAGTACGGCTGCGAATCAGCGAGACGTGGGATCGCACTGGGCCGCTATGTAATTTTGCCCGATCACATTCATTTGTTTGCTACGGGTGATGTTGATTTTGATCTGGGCAGATGGATACGCGGTCTTAAGCGAGTTGTAGCTGCCGCCGTCTCTGGCTGCAGGAGTGGACTTTGGCAGCGTGGGTTCTTCGATCATCTCATCCGAAGCAGCGAGAGTTATTCGGAGAAATGGGATTACGTTCTTGAAAATCCAGTCCGAGCTGGACTGGTCTCCTCCGCTGATAAGTGGCCGTTCCAAGGAGAGATTGTCCCCATCGACCACGAATGAACGATTCTCTTAGAAATTTAAACCAGGGACCTCTGCCGCCAGAGACGGCGGCAGCTACAACTGCCGCGTCGCCAGATCGACAGAACGGGTCGATGATTGCCGTGCATGGGCTGGTGAAAACAATTGGTGCGCAGGAAATTCTGCGCGGTGTCGATCTCGACGTCGGGCGCGGCGAGACGCTCGCCATTATTGGGCGCAGCGGCGGTGGCAAAAGCGTTTTGCTCAAGCATCTCATCGGTTTGATGCGGCCGGACGCGGGCGAAATCTGGATTGAAGGTCAAAATATTATCGACATGAGCGAGCGTAATCTCGCGTCGATTCGCCAAAAGGTTGGTATTCTTTTTCAAGGCAGCGCCCTTTTCGATTCGATGACGGTGGCGGAGAACATTGCATTTCCGTTACGCGAAGCCGGCGAACGCGACCCGACAGTTCTGCGCAAACGCGTTAGCGAGATGCTCGAAGTGATGGAGCTGCAGGGACAGGAAGAAAAAATGCCGGTGAATTTGAGCGGCGGAATGAAAAAGCGCGTCGGCCTCGCGCGCTCCATTATTCGTCAGCCATCGTGTATTCTTTATGACGAGCCGACCTCCGGACTCGATCCGGTCGTTTCCGATTCCATCAATCGTCTGATCCGCCGATTGCAGCAGCGTCTCGGCGTGACCGGAATCGTCGTGACCCATGACATGAAAAACGCGTTTCACGTCGCTGATCGCATTGCCTATCTGCACGAAGGAAAGATTTACTTTCAAGGAGCGCCGGAAGAATTGCGGCAATCACCGGATCACATTCTCCAGGATTTTCTGCTTGGTCGATCGGACGAACAGTTGACCCCGAAAGCGTTCGGGGTCGAGAATTGAAAGCGAAATGAACCGGCACGAGCGAGGTTTGGAATTTAAGGTCGGCATCTTTGTTTTTGCCGGATTGGCGATGTTGGGCGCGCTGGTGGTGCAGTTTGGCAGGCTGGGGGAAGGTTTCAAAACTTACTATGCGCTTACGATTCGCTTTAGCGACGCCAGCGGCTTGTTGAAAGGATCTGACGTTTTACTCGCGGGCGCGCGCATCGGGAAAGTTTCGGGCGGACCGCGTCTGGTCCGCGAAGGAAACGGTGTCGCCGTCCCGCTGAAGATTTACGATTACGTGAAAATTCCAGATGGAAGCAAATTCACCGTAGGCAGTTCCGGTTTGCTTGGCGATCGCTTTGTTAGTGTCACCATGCCACCCGGTGTGCCGACAAAATTCCTGCAACCAGACGCCTATCTCAATGGCACGCGTGAGACCGGTATCGACGATCTCACCCGCGAAGGCGGCGCGCTGGTTGGCGATCTTCGCGGCGTTGTCCAAAAGATCGACACCACCGTGACGCGGCTGAACGAAGACATGCTTTCCAAAGAGACTGCCGAGAATCTTAGGTCGAGCGTGGCGCATTTAAACGAAGCGACGACCGCGTTTGCGGAATCCTCCAAGAAACTTGGCGGCGTGGTCGATAAAGCCGATTCGGCGATGGACTCGACCAGGAAAGCGGCCGACGATTTGCAGAAAGTGATGAGTTCCGCCACTCAAGGAAAAGGATTGCTCGCGGCACTGCTCACGAATCAGGAACTGGCCAACGATTTGCGCGCACTCGTGAGTAACTTGCGCGAGCACGGCATCCTGTTTTATCGCGACACGGCCGCGAAGGTTGGCAGCAACGCCACGCCGCCCCCTAAACCGCGGGCACAGGCTCGAGGACGTTGATGACGCCGTTACTGACGATCAATTTGTTGCGTGTTCTGTTCGTCACGTTTTGTGCGGTGATTGGCACAAATATTTCCTCCGCGCTGGTTGGAAATCCCTGGCCTGGTTTGGTGTTCGGAATCGTTTTCGGTTTGGTAGTCGTGCTGATCGATCGCTTGCTCAAGGGCGTTTCGCTTCGCTTATTTTCCTCGGCTACATTCGGACTCTTACTTGGCTTGGTCTTCGCGAACTTGCTGATGGCGTCTGACGTTTTGCGCTATCAATCCGAGGCCATGCAGTGGGCCGCCCGTCTGATTGTTTATGCGCTTTTTGGCTATCTCGGAATGA
The DNA here is from genome assembly GCA_955652155.1 of uncultured Chthoniobacterales bacterium. GTDB lineage: Bacteria > Verrucomicrobiota > Verrucomicrobiia > Chthoniobacterales > UBA10450 > AV40. The sequence goes on from CATPAT010000019.1 coordinate 8,207, forward strand.
TGCTGGCGATGCGGAGCAGTCGCGATGAATTCTCGCTCATCATTCCTTATGTGCGCTTTGCTCGCGAAATGACGCAACATGAGCCGCTCGTGGTCGATACCAACGTCATCATCGACGGTCGCATCGCCGATCTTTGCGCGACTGGATTCCTCAGCCGCTCGCTCATCGTACCGCGATTTATTTTGGATGAATTGCAGTTGCTGGCGGATTCGCACGACCCGACCAAACGCGAACGCGGCCGGCGCGGTCTGGAAATATTGAATCAACTCCAGCGTTCGCGCGAAATCGAAGTCACGGTTCACGAGAGCACTGGCGAAGATACCGATCTTGGAACGGACGCGCGTCTGGTGGGGATCGCCAAGGTATTGAAAGCGCGCCTCCTCACGAACGACCACGCACTTTCGCAGGTCGCGCGGTTGCAGAAACTAGCGGTGCTGAATCTGGCCGACCTCGCTCGCGCGCTTCGACCGAGCGTTGTCGCGGGCGACGAAATTGATTTGCATCTGGTCAAGGAAGGTCGCGAGCCGCATCAGGCCGTTGGTTATTTGCCGGACGGAACGATGATCGTGGTCAATCATGCTCGCGCGCATGTCGGCAAGATCCGGACCGTGGTGGTCGCGAGCGCGCTCCAAACCGCCGCCGGTCGCCTCATCTTCGCCGAGCTTAAGAACGGCGCCGCACAAGCGCCGGTTTCGCGCGAATCGGTTTGAAGCGATTTCTCAAGTTCATTTTGCCATGCGGCATTGTCGACCTTGCGAAGAATCGGCGAATGCTGCGCGACATCGGCCGGCGACTTTCGCCGACAGAACTATTCAAAAGCGACCGGCTCGTGCTCGATGCCGAACAAAGCGGCCTCTCGCTTTTTGCTCCGGGCCATGTCGGGAAGCTCCGCAACGTGGTCGATGTCGGCGCCAACACCGGTCAATGGTCGAGCATGTTGCTCAATTGCGTTACGCCGAAGAAATTGATCATCATCGAGCCGCTTCCGCACGCGTTTGCTGCTTTGCAGAAGAAATTTGGAAATAACGGTCGCGTTGAGTTGCACAATGTGGCGATCGGCGAGCGCGAGAGCGTTGAGACGCTGAAAATTACGCGCGACACGACTGCAGCGTCGCTCCTACAGCCGCGCGAAGAAATGCGCGCCGTCATCGGGAGCAATTGGACGGTCACATCGGAAGTGGAAGTGCCGATGACGACGCTCGATCGGTTATTGGTCGATCTTGCCGAAATTTCACTTTTGAAAATCGACGTCCAAGGTTACGAAAAACAGGTGCTGGCGGGCGCGAAACGGACTTTGTCGAAAACAAAGTTCCTGCTCGTCGAATTGAACTTCATGCCGCAATACGATGGAGGCTCCTGGTTCGGCGATGTTCACGAAATCCTCACCCGCGACTTCGGTTTCTTCCTCGCTAACACTTCCCGGCCGCAAGTGCTGAATGGCCGCGCCTCGATGTGCGACGGCCTCTATGTTAATCCCAATCTTGTTCGCGAATGGGTCAAACCTGACTTTGTCTAAAACTGTCGCGGCGGTCTATTTATCACGCCTGCAGCCTGGCGAAAGCGGATGACCGTCGCACTGATCAAAAGACTCCATTTCGCGCGTGATTTGGATATATTTTTCACATGGTGACTGTGCGCACCTACTGGAACCCCCACACGGCAGCATTGGCGAAGTCGCTTCTCGAAGACTACGAGATTCCTTGCGCGCTTCTGCACGAGAACGCGAATCTCTTTTACCCGTTTGCGATGCCGATTCGTTTATTGGTTGCGGACGACCAAGCCGGTCGGGCGATTCACATCCTGAACGGCGATTTGGAAAAGGCAGCAGAGATCGAGATGAGCGAAACCGCTAGTGAAACCTCGGTCGATAGTGCAACAGCGCCTGAAATTGCTAATCGCAATCCGTGGGAGCTTCTTGTTCTCGCCTTCTATCTGGTTGTGCCGGCAATTTGCGTGTTACGAACAAAGTTCCCAACGCTGGCGACCGGGTCGCGAGCGCGCTATTTTATCGCTCGCGCAACTGTGACGCAGTTCCTCAGTTGGCTCGCACTGGCCTTCGCTGCCGTATTGGTTGTGTTTTATTTTCGAGTGCGCAGCTCGTCGAAGAAAGCGGTTCCATGAAACTTCGGCATCTCTATCTCCTCTTCGCGCTGGTCGGTCTGATCCTCCCTTATTCGCAATTTGTGCCTTGGATGATGGAGCATCACGGGTTGAACGTGCCGCTCTTCATTCGCGATCTGTTCGCAAACCGCATCAGCGCGTTCTTCGCGATGGATGTGATCGTCTCCGCAGTTCTTCTTATTTCATTCATCCAAATCGAAGGCAGGCGTTTGGGAATGCGCCTTCTTTGGTTGCCGACTCTTGGTGTGTTCTTAGTTGGCGTTTCGCTTGGATTGCCGCTCTTCCTTTATCTGCGACAAATCCAACTCGATCGCGTTGCTGCTCAGTGATCAGCGCAGGCCAACCGCACCCCGCACGCGCGACATGACTTGATCGGCGATTTCGTTCGCGCGCTTCGCGCCACGGGCAAGAACGTTGTCGATATACGATTCGTCCCGCAAGATTTCTTCGCGGCGTTTCCGCATCGGCGAAAAATATTCCCAAAGTTTTTCGAAGAGTTCCTTTTTGAAATCGCCGTAGCCGGTCCCGCCTTTCTTAAATCGTTCGCGCATGTTCGCTAGTTCGCCCTTTGAGGCGAAGAGTGAGTAAAGCTGGACGATGGTCGATCTTTCCGGATCCTTCGGCGCTTCCACTGGTGTCGAATCGGTCACGATGCTCATCACCCGTTTCCGGGTTTCTTTTTCGTCGCCGAAGATGTCGATGTTATTACCGTAGCTCTTGCTCATTTTTTGGCCGTCGAGACCCGGCACAACTTGGGTGTTGGGATTGATGCGCGGCTCTGGCAGTTTAAAAACTTGCCCGTAAGTTTCGTTGATCTTCACCGCCAGATCGCGCGTGATCTCGATGTGCTGCTTTTGATCTTTGCCGACCGGCACCGCGTCACTGTCGTAAATCAAGATGTCGGCCGCCATCAGCACCGGATAACTGAACAGGCCCACTGTCGACGCGAGTCCGCGGGCGAGTTTGTCTTTGTAAGAATGCGCGCGCTCGAGGAGTCCCATCGGCGCCACGGTCGACAAAATCCAGGCGAGCTCGGTGACTTGCGGCACGTCCGATTGTCGAAAAAGGGCGGCGCGCTCGGGATCGAGACCGCAGGCCAAAAAGTCGAGTGCGACTCGGCGTGAATTTTCGCGGAGCGCTTCCGGATTGCGCACGCTGGTGAGGGCATGATAATCGGCGATGAAATAAAATGTCTCGCCCTCCTTCTGGAGCTCGATCGCCGGCCGCATCATTCCGAAGTAATTTCCGATGTGAAGGACGCCGCTCGGTTGTATGCCCGACAAGATTCGCATGTGATGACCCCAAGGTTGAACGTTCATCTCGAACGTTCAACGTTGAAGTTCAAAATCGCTCTGGCCAACTTATTGCTTAGGAATTAGATAACCCGTCGAATGGCCGAGAAAAAATCCAAACCCGTTTCGGTTGTTACCGGTGGCGCAGGTTTCTTGGGATCGCATTTGACCGATCGCTTGCTGGCGGAAGGTCACCGCGTCATTGCGGTCGACAATCTCATCACCGGCAACACTGCAAACATCGGGCATCTTGCCGGCAACAAGGATTTCCATTTCATCAAGCATAACGTTTCCAATTTCATTTTCTTGCCCGACGAAAAGATCGACTACGTGTTTCATTTCGCGTCGCCGGCAAGCCCGATTGATTATCTGGAATTGCCGATTCCGACGTTGAAGGTCGGCGCACTTGGGACGCACAACACGCTCGGACTGGCCAAAGACAAAAAGGCGACGTTCATCCTCGCGTCGACATCGGAGTGCTACGGCGATCCGTTGGTGCACCCGCAAAAAGAAGATTACTGGGGCAATGTTAACCCCATCGGGCCGCGCGGCGTTTATGATGAAGCCAAACGTTTCGCCGAAGCGATGACGATGGCGTATCACCGCTACCACCAGGTCGACACCAGGATCGCACGGATTTTCAACACTTATGGCCCGCGTATGCGTTTGCGCGACGGCCGGGTGGTGCCGGCGTTCATCGGGCAGGCGCTCGCTGGCAAACCGCTGACCGTTTTCGGCGACGGCTCACAAACGCGCTCGTTTTGTTACGTATCGGATTTAATCGACGGAATTTTCAAGCTCGCGATGAGCGATTTTCACGAGCCGGTGAACATCGGCAATCCGCGCGAGATGACGATCAAGCAATTCGCCGAAGAAATCATTCGCATCACCGGTGCAAGATCGACAATCGACTATAAACCGCTGCCAGTGGACGATCCGAAAGTGCGGCAGCCGGACATTGCGCGGGCGAAAAGAGTTCTGGGTTGGGAACCGAAGGTTCAGTTTGAAGAAGGAATCAAGAAGACGATTGAATATTTCCGGAATGCGTTAAAGGGTGCTGGCTCGAATTGAAACGAAGCCTGCCGTGAGCGCCCGATCCTTTTTTGTTTGCGCTACGATCCTTTTGTTGCTTGCGAACGGTGCGAGTGGCGCGAGGTATCAGCGCACGCAAGACGGAAGAACCCTTATTTGGAATAATCTGCGGGGAGTGGCCCAGGACGTCACGTGGTCGGGACTTCGGGACGTGAATGGATATGCGACCGGAAGAGGTACCCTGACATGGTATCGGCTTGGGAAGTTCGTTAACAGCTATACCGGCAGAATGGTCCACGGAAAGTTTGATGGGCCGGTAATTAGGGAACAGGGTCAAACAAGGTTACAGACCACTTTCGTCAATGGCGATAAAGTCGGCGACTGGTCGGAGCCGGGATCAACAACTACGCCAGCTCCTAGACCCAAGACACAATCGACGTCGGCCGCTGAGGCGCAGCCGACTGAGGAACCGATAGTCGAGCGGCCGTCACCAAGGCCGACGCTAAGGCCATTACCAGCACTATCGCCATCGGCAACGCGGTCGCCGACTCCGACTCCCGCATCAACACCACGACCAACGCCAACAGCAACACCGACCTTAACACGAAGACCGACGCCCACGGCTACCCCAACACCCACACCGATATCAACACCGACGCCAACACAAACAGCAACGCCGACACCATTGCGATCCTTGACGCCGGCACCCGTTGAGACACCACCGCGGCCAGGGCCATCGCCCGCGTCGCCAACTGCGCAGAGCGCATCGCCAGCCGCCAGTCCACCGCGAGTCGATTCGACCCAAAAGCATCGGATGATTGACGAACTCAGAAAACAAACAGAATCCGTTCTTGCTCAAGTGCGCGACGCGACTGGAAATTTCCGCGAGATCGATCGGTTCGAAGCCGTGCCAAATTTACCAGCGCCCGCCTCAGCCAGCGTCACTGTCCTGGCCACTCGAGCGCGCGATTTTCGCACGAAGGTGGGAGACGAAGTAGCGGCTTACGAATTCCTTGCCGAAATCGAAGCAGTCGAAATGCTTGTTCTGGTCGA
>CATPAT010000020.1 GCA_955652155.1 uncultured Chthoniobacterales bacterium
ATGTCAGATAACATGGAGTATCCAAAAACAGTATCAAGCCAAAACCAAGTTGGCTCAATAAATAGCTGTAACTTACTACTATTGAGCAGCTTCCGACAGTAGCTCAGCCGTAGGGTCACGAGTTCGAGCCCAGTCAGGCCCACCATCTTTAAATGCGTTCCGGCCGCTTTCGCGCCGCGAACGCCAAACAAATAAGCAAGCCGATCAGGGCGCCGCAGATGTCGATCATCACGTCATTCGTCGACGCGGTTCGTGATGGCACAAACGATTGATGAAATTCGTCGCTCGCGGCGAAGATTGCGCCGGCGAGCCCAGCGACAAGAAACAAGAGCGACATCTGCATTTGCCGGCGAATGCCCCCGCGCAACGCGCGCCAAAGCAGCATTGCCAGGATCGCGTATTCGGTCAGATGCCCGAGTTTTCGGATGCCAAGCTGGATCGCGTTCAATGCCGCGAGCGAGATATGTGGATCGATCCAGCGCAGAAACGGCACCAGAAACCGCGAGGTGTGCTCGGCCGAGAGCATATCGGTCGAACCGAGGAAGATTATCGCCATCCAGACAATTGCCGGCATCCAATATCTGACGAATCGAAGCGGCCTCATGTTCAAGTGAAACAGTCACTCTCTTTTGCATTCGTCTATCCGCAATTTACAATCTCCGCATCTTTCCGAATTTTGATCTCTGACCTGTGACCTCCGTGATAACCGCCAGTCCGGCTCGGACTCCCCTCACCTTTGAACCGATCTTCATGGAACGAATCTGGGGCAGTCACCGATTGGCGTCGCAATTTGGGAAAAAACTGCCGGCCGCCGCCATCATCGGCGAGTCGTGGGAAATCGTTGATCGCCCGGAAGCTCAAAGCATCGTCCGGAATGGTCCGTTGCGCGGCCGGACGTTACACGAACTTTGGACGCGCGATCGAGATGCCATTTTTGGCAGCGTGGCCGACGCTTCGCGTTTTCCGTTGCTCGTTAAACTGCTCGATGCCCACGACACGCTTTCGCTGCAAGTGCATCCGCCGGAAAAAGTCGCCGCGAAACTCGGTGGCGAACCGAAGACTGAATTTTGGTATGTTGCCTTCGCGATCGCCGGGGCCAAACTTCTGGCCGGACTTCGCCAGGCTGTCACGCGCGATCAATTTGAGAACGCCGTGCGCGACGGCACTGTCGCCGATCTCGTTCACACAATTCCAGTCCAAACCGGCGACTCCATTTTTCTGCCCGCTGGACGTTTCCACGCCGTTGGCGCCGGCAATGTGCTGGTCGAGATCCAACAAAACAGTGACACCACCTATCGCGTGTTCGATTGGAACCGACGCGATGACAAAGGCAAGCCACGACAGCTCCATGTCGATCAAGCGCTCGAATGCATCGATTTCACCGATGTCGCGCCCAAGGTAACCGACCCGAATGGTGAAACGCTTGTGAAACACGAATTGTTTGAAGTTCAGAAATGGAACCTCGATGCGTCGCGCGAAATCATTGAGTCCGGACACTTCGCAATCGTTTGCTGCCTCACCGGCGGTATTCGTCTCGTCGATGTCGATCTTCGCCCAGGCGAATTTCTTCTCGTGCCGGCTTCGTTACAAGATCGACAAATTCAGCCGCGGACCGAAGGCACGACTCTTCTCCGGATTACAATCCCAGCCTTCGCTGGCGCGTCAGCGTAAAGGGAAGGCTGCCACGCCGGAGTAAAACGTAGGCGGGCTGTTTGATCCCCTTCTGCGGCGCGCCGAGGCTACGGCTTGGCAAGCCGAAAACTACGCTCTGACACCGCGTAGCAAATGTGACCGTGGAACAAACCACATCCGCTGCACATTCACGATTTTCCAGGAATTGCGCTCCGGCAGAAGTTGATAGAGAAAGGGCTGAACGCGGCCGTCATTGCTGACAAACATCACCTCCGCCAACGCTGTCCCCTCCTCCATTCGCACCGAACCGAATTCCATTCGGCCGTGCTGTGATTGTGCGATCGGATCGCGACGTATAATCGTTTCCAACTGCTGGAACGTGAGCTTCGGGCGGGCGCGGCTCGCGGCAAATTGATAACCATCATCGCTCGTGGTCGCATCGATCGGCTCCGAGCAGGTGCCACTGCTCGAAATTTCTTCCCGCGATGAATTCGCGATGAAAATTCCGCCCGCACAAAGAAGCAACGATGTGGCGACAATTGTAAATCGAGCGGCGATTTTCATCGTGATGTCACCGGTTGTGATATCCGCCGGAGATATTGAAAGCTGTAGATGCCGGTCCCGTGACCGTCGCGCCAGCGCGGCTGTATAGCGTAACCACCAACAACATCGAAACCGGCCAGCTCAAAGCTATTTTCCGAATAACTCACGTTCGGTCGCATGATGTTGCCGAGCGCGTCAGGCTCGCCGCCACAGGCCGCGCATGGGCACGCGCGCCGGAGGAATTGGAGATCGAGATACGACTCGGTTCCGTCGTTCCATTGAATGGCGAGCTCATTTCCGATTTGCTGAATGTTCGTCGGCTCCAGACGCATGGGGTTTAGAGCTTACCACGATGGCGGTCTTAAGAGCAATTCTCGGACTTGGTGGATCGGCCGCTCCGCGGGCGATGTTAGTTTTAGGCGGCCGAAGGCCGCGATTGTTTTGCATCGAGCTCGCCAAGGGACGAGTCCGTCCGCCTGGCGGACAAAGGACTGCTCGATCCACCTATGCCTGTTTCTTTCGAGACCTTTCTCCGAAAATCGCCGTTCCGACACGCACCAGAGTCGCGCCTTCTTCGACCGCGATCGCGAAATCTTGTGTCATCCCCATCGAAAGCTGCGCAAGGTCGACATGAAACTCTGTCTGCAAGCGATCGCGCAGCTCGCGCAACTCGACAAAGTATTTCCGTGATGCTTCGGCTTCCTCGGCGATCGGCGGGATTGTCATCAGCCCCAGGATCGACAATCGAGGTAATGCCAGCAGGTTTTCCAGGTCTTCGCGCAGCTTCTCCGGTGTGAATCCAAATTTACTCCCCTCGCCCGCCACATTGACCTCGAGCAAGATCCGCGGATGCAATCCATCTTCCTCCGCGATCCGATTGATGTCTTGAGCGAGCGCGAGCGAATCGACGCTATGAATCAGTTCGAACAGTGGCAGCGCGTGCCGGATCTTATTTTTCTGAAGATGTCCGACAAAATGCCATCGCAAGTTCGACGGCAACTCCGGGATTTTCACTCGCGATTCCTGCACCCGACTTTCACCGAACAAAATCTGACCGGCTTCAATCGCTTCGCGCACTTTCGCGGCATCATGCGTTTTCGAGATCGCAACGAGTTCGATCTCATCGACCGCGCGACCCGCTTTCGCCGCCGCCTGCGCGATCTGCTCCCCCACGCGGGCTAGATTCTCTGCAATCGAACTCATCGACTAATGCGAATTGTCGAAAACAGAAGATAACAAAGCAATGCTCGAAACTTCGCTAACTTCGTTTCCTTCTGTTTGAACTTGTATTCAATCCAGCAATTCCATTATTTGCTTCGCCAACTTCGGGCCGATCCCACTTTCTTCGTGCTTAAAATAGATAAAAGCATCTTTCCAATTTGATTTTTGTTCGCGCACAAACTTTGCCCAACTTTCAACGTCGCTCCTCTGATAATCTTCACGGCGAAGCCGGAGATAACCGTAATCGGCGGTGATTTTCTTTGGCGTAGCGAGATCGTCTGTGTCGGCGATGCATAAGGAAATGTTTCGCGACTTCAACAGATCGAAGATCTCGTCATCGAACCATGATTCGTGACGGAATTCGAATGTGGCGCGCATCGACGGAAACTCGCGCAGAAATGAGCTCAAGACGTCGACGTCTTTCTTAAAAGTCGGCGGCAGTTGGAACAGGACCGGCCCAAGTCGTTCGCCCAGGCCGGTTACGACTTTGCAAAAATATTCGAGGGTGTCGGCGCAATCCTTCAGCTTCGACCAGTGCGTGATCTTCTGGGGCGCTTTGAGGGCGAACCGGAATTCGTCCGGCGTCAGTGTTTTCCAATTCTCGATTGTCTTTGGCGCCGGGATGCGATGAAAAGTGTAATTGATCTCGGTGGTCGAAAACCGTTCGGCGTAAAACGGCAACATCTTCGCCGTTGGCAGATCTTCCGGATAAAAATTCC
>CATPAT010000021.1 GCA_955652155.1 uncultured Chthoniobacterales bacterium
ACAGAACATGACATTGAAGAAGACATGCGTCTCACCGCCCAAACCGAGGATTTGGCAGATATAAAAACAGCCCGGCTCGAGCGGAGCGGCGATCTCAGCTTTATTCTGAAAACCACAAGTTAGGACCGTGACTCGGACTTCGCTTTCTTCGGCGACAACCCAGACCTAAATCGCTCTTCGGCTTTCGATAGCCGGCGCTTAAGATCGTCGGGTTCCGAGAGCTCTTTGCCTTTGACCGGCTCCGAATCAGTTGTTTTTTCGGCTTGCTCCAATGTTCTCTTATTAGCGTCTCGCTTTGCCACGATTTCAAACATGCGCGGCGAGTGCATTGACGCAAGCGCGCTTGATATTGTTATTCTCTGCGTTGGTGTCTAAGCAAGTTCGCTATTTGATGAAGCCGCTTTGTGTGTGGCGTATTCGAGAGTATCGTAGCCTGACGCGGGCGAAATCGCGCACGCGCCAACTCAAGCTACACCCGAAAAAAAGCAAAATATACAATGCCACAAAGATTAAAGGAACATCACACGAAGGCTGCTGAACACCATGAACACGCGGCGAAGCATCATCGCAAAGCAGCCGAACATCATGGCTCCGGCAAACACGAGACGGCGGCTCATCATGCCCACGCCGCGCACGGTCACCATTTGCACGCGAGGCATCACGCAAGTGAAGCGGCAAAGCGTCACGTCGAGCTGCACGGGAATAAGTAAACCTTACATCGGTTCAGCGGAAAGCCGCGAGCAATCGTTCGCCGGGCTTTTCTTTTAATGGAGAATGCAATTTGTAACTTCGGGACTTGTGAAAGTGCGCGGATAAAAGTAGAAATCGCCGCATGGGTTTAATCATTCTTATCGTTGTGATTCTGTTGTTAATCGGAGCCTTTCCGACAGGCGGTTACGGATTCGGCTACCGTTCGCACGGCATAATCGGAACCATTCTTATAATCATTTTGATTCTGTATTTGCTCGGTCGTCTGTAAGGTGCGCGGCCCGCGCCGGGGCCGTGTTAACGCGGCGATTTCTCTAGTCGGGTGCGCCGCGCGGGCCCAGTGTTGGTCGACAACCTCACACTCTCAATGCCCTGCACCACTGGATTCGTTAGGCTCGCCGATTATCTTTTCATCGCGTTTACGCAGAGCTCAACCTTCGGTCCAACCGACGCACCGCTTCTGGCACGCTGGGCGAAACTTCTCACGATGATCCAGATTTTTATTTCGCTCAGCATCGTTATTCTCTTGATCTCGCGCGCTGTCGGCGTGCTCTAACCAGGTGTGTGGACAAATGACTTCAGGTCAAGGTGCAACTCGCTACCGGGTGCTCAACGAATCAGTTGCAACCGCGGAGCCTACAGGGCTCGAACGCGCTGTTAAAGCCGCCGTTGGCGTGCGGACGTTAACAGTGCCGTTGATTTAGCTCAGTAGGTTTCCAAACCACCATCACTCGGCGACCTTTACTGCGAAAGTCACCGTGTTGTTGCCTCCGGTGTTCGTGAGAACAAACTTGTATTTCCCGTCCTTTGCCGGTGTGACTTTGACCGAAGACTTTGGTCCGGGTGAGTCGTCTTTGCCAACCTGTTTGCCGGCTTGGTCGTAGACGAACAGGTTCACGTCCGTGTTCTTGGCCCCGTCAGTAGTTGCCTCGAACTCCTTCCCCGCTTTGAATGAGAGGACATAGGCGACCTTGCCTTTGTCCTTCATCTCAATCTTTTTGCCCTTGAAGTCCGCGCCATTGCCCAAATCCGTGGACTTGCCATGCTCTCGCGCGCCTGACAGTGCGACGAGAGCAAACATAAACACCAACGTAGTCAGTAATCGAGTCATAGAGATCATTGTTCTACCTCCTCTTAGGGTGAATCCGAGGCAGCCAATGCCCCGGGGTTGTTTGGATCGTAATCCCGGTTCCTGATTCACGTCAAGCGGCGAACGATCACTTCTGAAAACCATCATCAAGACTGCCAAAAAGCGCTAGACAACATAAATTTTAATACAAAAAACCGGAGCCTACAGGGCTCGAACCCCCGATTCTTCGTGATACCGATAGCCGAAGCGCTCGTGAATCTTTGCGGAAGGGAAGCAAAGGTCGTCCGCGCAATTGCTCGTGCTCTGGCACGTGTTCCATCGACCTCTTCCTCAACGTGCACAAGATCAGGGTCGAGTCTGACAATAAGCGGTGAGCGCGATGCACCGAGATGACTTTAACTAACTCCAGAAAGGTAAAATATGAATACATCAATAACAAAACCTAACCCAACTCGAGACGCGAGTCTCGACGCCCGCCCAGTCAAGGACATTATCGGGCCCGTGAAGACCGTTCTGGGCAAGGTTTCTGTACAGGCAGCTTTAGACGAAATGCAGGCTCGTGGAATCGATTCGGCGCTAGTAACCGATCAACGCGGGGAATTATTGGGTACTGTGTCGAGCAACGAAATGAACCGGAAGGTGGGTGGTTTGGGGCACGACCCGAAGACAGAACCGGTAGAAACACAAGTGGAAAAAAACAATGTCAATTGCTTCGAAGATCAGACGGTTGCGGAGGCTGAGCAAATTATGCTCGACGCAAAGGTCGCCGAAGTTTCGGTAGTAACGCGCGAAAAATTGCTGGTGGGAACAACAAATCTTGAAGCGATCGCACGGGATAACGACGGAGAACGAAAAAAGGAACCTCATGATCTCGAAAATTATTAGCCGCGCAAGCCGCGCAGCATGTCTGGCGGAACAAACGTCCAATCCCAAATCCTTCTTCAACTGTCCAGACTTGCACGGTGGTGTTCC
>CATPAT010000022.1 GCA_955652155.1 uncultured Chthoniobacterales bacterium
CAAACGCGTTGTCAGTTTCGTCGCCGATACCGGAAACAAATATCTTTCCAAGATGTACAACGATTTTTGGATGGCGGAGCAGGGATTCATTCACCGGCCGCCCCAGGGCGATCTGAACGATTTGATTTCGCATCGTTATGAAGCCGGCGAAGTCATTTCGGTCGGGCCAACCGACACGCTCCTGACCGCATTCAAACGGATGCGCGATGCCGATGTGTCCCAATTGCCGGTGGTCGATCAAAGCGGACGCGCGATCGGAATTCTGGATGAATCCGACGTGCTGGTGAAAGTGCACCGCGACTCCAGCCACTTTAATGATCCGGTCGAGAACGCGATGACCGACCGGCTCGAAACGCTTCCGCCCAACGCGAAGTTTAACGACCTACTCGAGGTTTTTGATCGCGGTCGCGTTGCCATCGTGATGGACAGCGACAAATTTCTCGGTCTGATCACGCGCACCGATTTGCTTTCGTATTTGCGGCTGAACATGCCGAAGTCTTCGGTTCCGCCGCAGCGCGAATATAATTAAGCGCGCACCAGTTAGATCGACATGAAGAAACAACACGAGTTTGCCACCCGCGCGATTCACGCCGGCCAGGAACCGGATCCGACCACAGGCGCGATCATCACCCCAATTTACGCAACATCGACCTACGTCCAGGAAAGTCCGGGCAAACACAAAGGCTATGACTACTCGCGTTCAATTAATCCCACGCGACTGGCTTACGAAAAATGCATCGCCGATCTCGAAAGTGGCACGCGTGGCTTTGCCTTCGCTTCCGGACTCGCCGCCATGTCCACCGCGCTCGATTTGCTCGAAAGCGGTTCGCACGTCGTTGTTAGTGACGATCTCTACGGCGGGACGTTTCGCCTTTTCGAAAAAGTTCGGCGTGGTTCCGCGAACCTCGATTTCACTTATGTCGATCTCACCGACGCTTCGCGCTTCAAAGATGCGATCAAAGAGAACACGCGAATGGTTTGGATCGAAACACCGAGCAATCCGCTGCTCAAAATTATCGACTTGGAAGCGATCGCGAAGGTCGCGCGCGAGCACAAAATTATTTCGGTCTCCGACAACACCTTCGCCACACCTTGGATCCAGCGACCGATTGAATTCGGTTTTGATTTAGTCATCCATTCGGCGACCAAATATTTGAACGGCCACTCGGACATGATCGGCGGAGTGACCGTGGTCGGAGAGAGCAAGGAACTCGGCGACCGGATGTGGTTTCTCCAAAACTCGGTCGGCGCGATCGCCGGCGCATTCGATAGTTTTCTGGTGTTGCGAAGTTTGAAAACGCTCGCGTTGCGAATGGAGCGCCATTGCGCGAACGCGTTGGAGATTGCGCGCTGGCTCGAAGAACAGCCGCAGGTCGAGTCGGTCAGCTATCCCGGATTGAAATCCCACCCGCAGCATGATCTGGCCCGCACCCAAATGCGAGGGTTCGGCGGAATGGTCACGATCGTTTTAAAGACCGATCTCGAGGGAACGCGGCGCTTTCTCGAGAATACCCATCTCTTCGCTCTGGCAGAAAGTTTGGGTGGCGTGGAAAGCCTGATTAATCATCCCGCGCTCATGACCCACGCTTCGGTGCCGAAAGAACAACGCGAAAAACTTGGGGTCACCGATTCACTCGTTCGCCTTTCAGTGGGCGTGGAAGATCTGCGGGATTTGGTGGACGATCTGAAAACCGCGCTCGAAGCGATCTGAGGTGGATCGCGCGCTCCGTCGCGCGATGGTAAATAAATGCGGCTGCGCCGCCATAATATCATCGAGCTCGCCACGGGACGAGTCCGTCCGTAGGCGGATAAGGGACTGCTCGATCCACCTCTCGCGCTTTTCCTCGCTTGGCTTAACTTCCTCGCTCAATGGGCAACAGCTTCGGTCAACTTTTTCGCGTCACCACGTTCGGTGAGTCGCACGGCGGCGGCATCGGCGTTGTAATCGATGGTTGCCCACCAAAGATCGACATTTCGCAAGTCGACATTCAACGCGAGCTCGATCGACGCCGGCCCGGTCAAAGCAAAATCACCACGCAGCGGCAGGAGGAAGATCGTTGCGAAATTCTTTCCGGCGTCTTCGATCGCAAAACGCTCGGCACGCCGATCGGCATTCTCGTTCGCAACAAAGATGCGCGACCGCAGGATTATGCCGAAATCGCGACAAAATTTCGGCCGTCGCACGCTGACTTCACCTACGAAGCGAAATACGGAATTCGGAATTGGCAGGGCGGGGGACGCGCTTCCGCGCGCGAGACCATCGGGCGCGTAGCCGCGGGTGTTGTCGCGCAAAAAGTTTTGCGCTCATTTTATCCGAAAATCGACATCGTCGCCTACGTGGTGCTGATCCACGAGCTCTCCGCGAAGATCGATCGATCGAAAGTGAAGACAAGCGATGTCGATGCAAACATCGTCCGCTGTCCGGACCAGACGGCGGCCAAGAAAATGATTTCATTGATCGAGAAAACCCGGGCCGAAGGCGATTCGTTAGGCGGAGTGATCGAATGTGTCGTGCGAAATGCACCAATCGGCCTGGGTGAACCGGTTTTCGACAAACTCGAGGCCGATCTTGCGAAAGCGATGCTTAGTTTACCCGCGACCAAAGGTTTCGAGATCGGTTCTGGTTTTTCGTCCACCCGCATGCGCGGCTCGGAGCACAACGATCCGTTTGAAATGCGCCGCGGCAAGATTCGAACATCGACAAATTATTCAGGCGGTATTCAGGGCGGGATCTCGAACGGCGAAGAGATTTATTTTCGAGTGGCGTTCAAACCGACGGCGACGATCGCTCGCGAACAAAAAACTGTCAGCGCGTCACGCGAACAAACCAAACTTGCCGCGCGCGGTCGCCATGATCCGTGCGTCTTGCCGCGGGCGGTGCCGATGGTCGAGGCGATGGCCGCGCTTGTCCTGTGCGATCACTCGCTCCGCCAGCGCGCGATTAGGTTTTCGAACGAATGAACTCGCAACTTCAAGCCGCAGCCGGCTCGCCGCTTTGGCAGCTCGTCTTTGTTACCTTCGCGCTTGCGTTGATTGTGTTCGAAGTCTTGCGCGGCTGGCGGCGCGGTCTGCCGCGACAAGTGGCGCGCTTGGGGGCGCTGATCGCCGCTTATTTCGCCGCCTATTTTGGCGGTAAATTTCTTGCCCCGCTTCTCGGGGTGTTTTTCAGAATGCCCGACGTGTTATTGTCGATTTTCGCGGGTGCGATCTTCGCACTGATCATTTACGTGGTCATCAGCGGGATCGGTTCGGCTCTTTTTCGGCGAACAAATCAACACGATTCCTTGGTTGTTCGATTGCTTTATGGATCGACCGGCGCGTTACTCGGAGTGTTCTTCGGGCTGTTCCTGGTTTGGCTGATCGTCGTCGCTGTCCGATCGATCGGTTCGGTGGCTGACGCCCAGGTGCGCGAACAAGCGAGTGATTCCAGTGTCCTTCATGCGGTGGACGTTCGTCGACGTTTTTTGGGAGAAGCGAATGAAGATCAGGCGCCTTTGACCACGTCTTTGGCCCGTCTCAAAAACTCGCTTGAGATGGGAGTGATCGGTAATGCGGTCAAGAAAATCGATGTCGTTCCACAACAGACCTACGATGTAATCGAAAAGGTGGGGGCAGTAGCGGCAAATCCTCAAAATGCGGAGCGCTTTTTATCATTTCCGGGCGCGCGCGAACTCAGCGAGCACCCAAAAATCATCGCGCTCCGCAATGACCAGGAGATCTCGCAAATGCTTGGGCAAGGGCGATTGCTCGAGCTTATTCAAGATCCGCGCATCATCGATGCCGTAAACGACCCGGATCTTAGAGCGCGACTGAAAAAATTCGATTTGAACGCAGCGCTCACCTACGCCATTCAGAAATAAGCTCGCACAAAGTCCACAAAGGACACCAAGGCATGTCAGAAAATGAAATTGCCAAGCGAGTTCTGGATTGTGCGTTTGTAGTTCATACGAAGCTCGGTCCAGGATTACTCGAATCGGTGTATGAGGTTGTGATGGCCCACGAATTGAGAAAGAAAGGCCTAACGGTCGAGCGACAGAAGCCGATGCCAATCACCTACGACGGCGTCCGCTTCGAGCAGGCCTTTCGAGCAGATCTCCTAGTCGATTCAAAAGTTATCGCTGAATTGAAGTCAGTTGAGTCACTTTCTCCTTTGCACGCAAACAAGTGCTGACCCAGCTACGAATGACTGATCTCAAGCTCGGTTTGCTCATTAATTTTGGTGAGGCGCATCTGAAGAACGGGATCAATCGAATCATCAATGGCAAATTAGAAAACGAAACTTCCTCCGAGATTTCTTTGTGACCTTTGTGACCTTTGTGCGAGAAATCTGAGTAGATGAAATACATCGCGACAATTGGACTGGAGGTTCACGTCCAGTTGAAGACGCGCTCGAAGATGTTTTGCGCGTGCTCGGTGGAATTTGGCGCGGCGCCGAACACACACACTTGTCCGGTCTGTCTTGGTCTGCCGGGCGCGTTGCCGGTAATGAATCACGAAGCGTTGCGCATGACGGTGCTGACCGGACTGATGCTCGACTGCGAGATTGCGCCAATCTCGAAGTTCGACCGGAAAAATTATTTCTATCCGGACATGCCGAAGAATTATCAGATCTCGCAATACGACATGCCGCTTTGCGCGAACGGCCGGGTGCCGTTGCACGACCTGGCGTATCCGAAAGATGCGCAGAAAAATATTGCCACGCCGGACAAGGAAGTGCACCTCGTCCGCATTCATCTAGAGGAGGATGTGGCCAAAAGTTTCCATTTTGAGACGAGTACCGGCATCGATTTCAATCGCGCCGGCACGCCGTTGATGGAAATTGTGACACAGCCGGAGATCAACTCACCCGAAGAGGCATTCGCCTTTCTCACGTCGCTCAAACAAATTTTGATTTACGGCGGAGTCAGCGATGCCGATATGGAAAAGGGACAACTGCGCTGCGACTGCAACGTTTCGGTGCGGCCGGAAAAGCAGGCGGAGCTCGGCGCGAAAATAGAGATCAAGAACATGAACTCGATCAGCGGTGTACGGCGCGCGCTTGCGTTTGAAATTCAGCGACAAACCGAAGCGCTCGAGCGCGGCGAAAAACTCCAACAGGAGACCCGCGGCTGGGACGATGCCGCCGGCGAAACGTTCGTGATGCGCACCAAAGAATCGGCGCACGACTATCGTTACTTTCCCGATCCGGACCTCGTTCCGGTGAAAAGTGAAGTGTTACTGGCCGATGCGCGTGCCCGCGTTCCGGAATTGCCGAAGGCGAAACGCGCCCGTTTCATCGAGCAATATCAAATTACGCCGTATGATGCGGGCGTCCTGGCGGACGATGTCGATCTTGCGCGTTATTTCGAAACTGCCGCCAAGGGCGCGAAGAAACCGAAGAATGTCGCCAACTGGATCCTGAACGATTTGCAAAGCGCGCTCAGCACCTCCGGAAAAACAATCAATGATTGTCCGATCCCGCCGGAGGCTCTCGACGAGCTGGTCAATCTGATCGAGAGCGGAAAGATCAGCGGAAAACAGGGCAAGGAAGTTTTCGCGGAAATGTTTTCCAGCGGCAAAGGCGCGGCTGCGATCGTGAAAGAAAAAGGGATCGAGCAACTGAGCGACACGAGCGCGATCGAAAAATTTTGCGATGAAGTGATCGCGGCCAATCCAAAACCGGTGGCGGATTTCAAAGCGGGCAATGCGGCATCGCTCAATTTTCTCAAAGGCCAGGTGATGAAACTGTCGAAGGGCAAAGCAAATCCGCAGCTGGCCGGCGAAATCCTGGAACGAAAGTTAAGATCGTAAAGCGGTGCGCATCCTAATTGCGCCGGATAAATTCAAAGGCGCGCTGAGCGCGCGCGAAGTGGCAGACAGCATTGCGGCTGGTCTGCGCGAAGTTTTACCGGATGCCGAGATCGACGTCGCGCCGATGGCGGATGGCGGCGAGGGAACCGCCGAAGCGATTTGCGACGCGCTCGGCGGTTCATGGTTAAAATGCAAAGCGCACGATCCACTCGTTCGCGAGATCGAGGCGCATTACGCTTGGATCGACCAAGACAAGCTCGCGGTGATGGAGATGAGCGAAGCGGCCGGCATGAGACGTTTACGGCCGAACGAGTTCGATGTCGATCTTGCGAGCACCTTCGGCGTTGGCGAAATGATTTTGGATGCCGCCGAGCGAGGCGCGCAACAAATCATTATTGGACTGGGCGGCAGCGCTACCAACGATGGCGGATTTGGCATGGCACGCGCACTGGGTTTTCGGTTTTTCGTGGGCAAGGAAGAATTAAACGGTCCAATCCACGAGTTGGAAAAGCTTACGCGTCTTGTGGCACCCTCACCTGCCGCTTCGCGACTTCCTCTGCCTGAGGGAGAGGATGGAGGTGAGGGCAAAGCGCTGGCGAAAATTGTTGCGGCCGTGGATGTACGAAATCCGTTGCTCGGCGTGAATGGAGCGACGCGAGTGTTCGGTCCGCAGAAGGGCGCGACCCGGAATCAAATCGGCGAATTGGAACGCGCTCTAACGAGACTGGCGGATGTCGTGGCCGAGCAATTCGGAATTGATTATCGAGATAAAGCGGGCGCAGGCGCGGCGGGCGGCATCGGCTTTGGACTAATGAGCTTTTGCGGCGCAACAATTCGGCCGGGCTTCGATGTCGTTGCCGAATCAATCGGCCTCGAAGCGAAAATGAAAGATGTCGATCTTGTGATTACGGGCGAGGGAAGTTTGGATCGACAAACACTGGAAGGAAAAACGCCGGCGGGCGTGGCGCGATGCGCGCACAAACTGGGGAAGCGGGTCTACGCGATAGTCGGGCGTGCGACCGACGAAGCGGAACCGCGAAAACTTTTTGACGGCGTTTATCAAAACGCGCGGCCCGGGATGAGCGATGAAGAGAACATGAAACGCGCGGCGGAATTCTTGCGCGAGAATGCGCGCGAATTGGCGAACAGTTTGTAGGGCAAAATTCTACCCTTTGTTGCGCCCACCCCCGATCGAAACAAACGGATCTTTCACTGCCAGAAATATTTAGAGATGTCTCGGTCCCAGCGGACCGGCAGTTCGCTCGACCTGAGTACGGTTTAGGATGACAAACCGCCTTTCATTTCGCATGCAGTGGGCGAAAATAGCCGACTCATGCAGGATGTTCCTCCGGGCGCGCTGACGCCGTTTGTCTTTTCCGATCCGGCCGGTAAACGCTGGCCGCGGTTGCGTCTTATTTTGCTCATTTTCGGTGTATTCGCCTTTCTGAGCACGGTGCTCTTTGTCCAGACACTGTTTGTCGCGCCCCAGATGCGGGTGCCGTTTTCGTTGCGCCAATTAAAGGGACAATTGAAGGCGCTCCAAAGAGCGAACCCGGCCGGCCAGGTCGCGCCAAGCTCACTTCTTTGGCAGAAATTCGGTGCGGCCAAACAGGCCGCGAAAAAGTTGGCCGGCGCAACCGCGACCCCGAGTCCGCCGGCAAGATCTCGCAAAAAAGCGCCGCCGAATGAAGTCCGGCTCGCGTTTTACACCAATGGCGATCCCTACAGTTACTCGTCGCTGGAAGAGCACGCGTCGCTGATTACGCATTTGTGTCCGGAATGGATCACGGTGGTAAACGGTCTCGGCGACATTCAGATCGACCCCGACATTCGGCTGCCAAAGTTTTGCGCGAGCAAAGGAATTAAGCTGATGCCGTTGCTGACAAATTTGGTCGGTGACGCGTGGCAACCTGAAGCGATCGAAAATCTGGCGCACGGGCCGGCGGATCGACAGGAGCGCTTTTTCGCAAAAGTAATCGCAGCGTTACGCGACGCGAAAGCTGCCGGGGTCATAATCGATTGGGAACAGATCGACCCAGTTTACAAAAAGGACGTGACCACGTTCGTCGATAAGTTTTGCGACGCGCTTCATAACGACGACAAGGAACTTTGGCTCACCGTTCAACCGGGTCAGGAGCTCGAGTACATCGATTTCGACGAACTTTCGGACAACGTCGATCGGTTCGTCGCTTCGCTGTTCGACGAAACCTCGGACATCGATCCGCCGGGGCCGCTCGGATCACGCCCATGGTTTGAAGGTTGGCTGCATGTCTTGCTCGAAGGCACGGATACGAAGCAGTGGATCATTACGCTCGGCAGTTATGGCTACGATTGGACGGTCGGCGGCAAGAAAGCGGAGCTGATCAGCTTCGCCGAGGCAATGAGTCGCGCGAACAACGCGGAAATCCAGGGCGCCGAGGTCAGCGGTCCCAGTTACAATCCGTATTTTTATTTCGAGGATGGCGACAAGGAACACGCCGTCTGGTTTCTCGACGTGGTCACGTTATTAAATGAGCTACGCGAGGTGCGCGGTCAAAAAGCAGGCGGCTTCGCACTCTATCGCCTTGGCACCGAAGATCCCGCGATTTGGGACGCGCTGGCCGTCCCTCGCGATTTCAAGATCGACAATCAGACGCGCGATGCACT
Organism: uncultured Chthoniobacterales bacterium; assembly: GCA_955652155.1. Lineage (GTDB taxonomy): Bacteria > Verrucomicrobiota > Verrucomicrobiia > Chthoniobacterales > UBA10450 > AV40. The sequence goes on from CATPAT010000022.1 coordinate 8,437, forward strand.
CGAAGTGTTGAAAGGCACCGACACAATCACTGACGTAGGTGAAGGCGAAATCGTGACGGTGGACGAAAGTCGCGCCGACGGGATGCGCAAACTCGCCGTCGATTCAGAAGGCTATCTCACCGCCAAATACACAAACTTCCCCGAGTTTCCGACCCTGTATCATCAGGGTGCGGGTGGGGAGCATCAGGTTGCGATCACATTTGACGATGGTCCTGACCCGCAATGGACGCCAAAGATTCTGGACATTTTGAAAACGGCAAACGCGAAGGCCGCGTTCTTTTTGGTCGGAATGAACGCGGAGAAATATCCCGGGCTCGTCAGGCGAATTGTCAACGAAGGGCACGAGATTGGGAACCACACTTATTATCATCCGAACCTGGCGCTGGCCTGGCCCGAGCATGTGCGGCTTGAATTGAATGCGACCCAGCTTCTGATCGAAACAATTACCGGCCGCGCGACCACGTTGTTTCGTCCGCCTTACGCCGCCGACACCCAGCCGTCGCAGATGAGCGAGCTGATGCCGTTGCAAATTGCGCAGGACTTGAGCTATCTGGTCGTTCTCGAAAACATCGACCCGCAGGATTGGGCGAAGCCGGGCGCGGACATTATTTTGCAGCGGATAAAACAGCAACGGCGTGACGGCAGTATCATTTTGTTGCATGACGCCGGCGGCGATCGTTCCCAAACGGTCGCCGCGCTGCCGCGCATTCTCGATTGGCTGCACACACGCGGCGATACGGTTGTGCCCCTGAGCACTTTGTTGGGAACATCGCGCGATGCGGTGATGCCACCATTGCAAACAACGAATCCGTCGTTGGCGCGGCTGGTCAGCGGCGCCGGGTTCCGCGTTTATCACGCGCTCGAAGAATTTCTCTGGGCTTTCATGATCGTCGCCACCGCGCTGGTGGTCGCACGCACGTTGGTAGTGATTTGGCTCGCTTATCGTTTTCGGCGATTACCCAAACAAGATTTTGTAGCGCCGATCAGCATTGTGATGGCCGCTTACAACGAAGAAAAAGTGATCGCCGGCACTTTGCGTTCGTTGCTTTCGACCGATTACAACGGCGAACTCGAGATCATCGTAGTGGACGATGGTTCGCGCGACCAAACCGCTGCGGAAGTCGAACGCGTGGCTGATGCCGATCCGCGCGTGCGTTTGCTGCGTCAGGAAAATCGAGGGAAAGCGCGTGCGTTGCAACGCGCACTGGCCGCAGCTCGCCACGGAATCATTGTGTTCGTTGACGCGGATACGCATTTTCAGCGCGACACGCTGTCGGTATTGCTCGAGCCATTTGGCGACGAAACGATCGGTGCGGTTTCGGGCCACGCGAAAGTTGGCAATCTGCGCACGTTCATCGCGAGGTGCCAGTCGCTCGAGTACACCTGCGGATTCAATCTCGATCGCCGCGCTTACACGCGGTGGAATTGCATCACCGTTGTGCCGGGCGCGATCAGCGCGATCCGCAAAGCAGCGATCGATCGAGCCGGAGGTTTAAGTTTGCAGACCCTGGCCGAAGACACCGATCTCACTCTAGCACTGCATAAAGATCGACAACGCATCGTCTACGTGCCGCAAGCGATTGCCTGGACGGAAGCGCCGGAATCTGTGCGCACGTTGGCGCGGCAGCGTTTTCGCTGGGCCTACGGCACCTTGCAATGTCTTTGGAAACATCGCGACATGATCTTCAACTGGAACTATCGCGCGCTCGGCTGGTTTAGTTTGCCGAGCGTTTGGTTTTTCCAAATCATTCTCGTGGCGGTCACGCCGGTGGTGGATTTGCTCTTGTTCGCTTCGCTTCCGTTCGGTGCCTGGAGCGCGGTGCTCCCGTTTGTAATTACATTTCTTTCCATGGACGTCATCCTGGCGACGCTCGCTTGCATTTTAGAACGCGAACCGATCACGCGCGCGTGGCGGATTTTGCCGATGCGGCTGATTTATCGGCCGATGCTGAG
>CATPAT010000023.1 GCA_955652155.1 uncultured Chthoniobacterales bacterium
CGTCGCCTTGTTCGAGTTTGGCGCCGGAAAGCTCTGCGATTTGTAAGATCGACAATGGATTCATTTAAATTCCACCGGATGATTCTCGACCGCACGCCGCGCCACTTGAATGTCTTCAAACGGCACGGTGTGATCGGCGAATTCCTGGTAATTTTCGTGACCTTTGCCCGCGATCAAGACGATGTCACGCGGTTGCGCGATCTCGATGGCCCGCGAAATCGCCTGCGCGCGATCGGCGATTTTTTCAAAATGGTTGCCGCGAAACCCTTTTTCGACTTCGGCGATGATCTTGTCGGGATCTTCTTTACGCGGATTATCAGAAGTGATGATGGCGTAATCGGCATTTTGGTCGACAACCTGACCCATCAGCGGCCGCTTCTCACGGTCGCGATTTCCGCCGCAACCGAAGACGACAATCAACCGCCGCGGCGAAAGCTCGCGTAAAGTCTTTAAGACGTTGAGCAGGGCATCCGGTGTGTGCGCGTAATCAACAAAAACCTGGAACTGCCGCTTTGCCGGAACTATCTCGAGGCGACCTGGAACTTGCGGCGATTTGGCAAGACTGAGAACAGCTTCGCGCAAACCGACGCCGAGCGCGGTGGCGGCGGCGAGCGCGGCCAGCGAATTCGCGACGTTGAAACGGCCGATTAGCGGCACACGCACGAGATAACTTTTGCCGCGCGCGTCGAGCTGGTAGAACGTGCCGGCAAATTCCATTCGATAGTTGGAAGCGCGAAAATCGGCGCTGGCTCCCATTCCGAAAGTCACCACCGAAACTTTCTTGTGGATCTTCGCGAGCAACTGACGCCCGTAACGGTCGTCGATGTTGATGACCGCAACCGGTTTCTTTTTCTTCTGTTGCTGCGCGAGTTGCTCGAACAGTTTCCCTTTCGCTTCGAAATAGTTTTTCATCGTTCCGTGATAATCGAGATGGTCTTGGGTCAGATTAGTGAAGACGGCGACGTCCCACTCGATCCCGCGGGTGCGCTCCTGGGCAAGCGCGTGGGAAGAGACTTCCATGGCCGCACCCCGGCATCCGGCGTTCGCGATTTGGGAAAGCAGTTCCTGAAGGTCGAGCGATTCGGGAGTAGTGCGCGTGGCGGGCAGGACGCGCTCGCCGATTTCGTAACGAACGGTCCCGAGCAAGCCGCAGCGCATTCCTGCTTTCTCGCAAATATGCTTGATTTGAAAAGTGGTCGTCGTCTTGCCGTTGGTGCCGGTAACAGCGGCGAGTTTCAATTTTCGGGCGGGAAAATTGTAAAATCTCGCCGCGAGATCGGCCATTGCGCTGCGCGTATTTTCAACGACGACGCAGGTGGCGCGGGAATGTTTTTCGGCGCGGTCGGCGACGATCACCGCGGCGCCTTTTTCAATGGCCTGGCCGACGAAGTCGTGGTCATTGATTTTTTCGCCGCGCAATGCCACGAATAGCCCATCCCTCTGCACACGGCGCGAGTCATACGCGATGCTTTCCACCGGGCGATCAATTGGGCCGATGATTTCGCGAACGGGAGTCGCGGCGAGAAGAGTTTTGAGCTGCATGAGGGTTCGCCATTCTCGTGCCAGGAAGTCAATGGCGCGAAGCGTTGGTTAAGGCAACTCGCTCCACCGGGATGGCCTTGCGAATCTCCTCATGCGGCTCAAGATCGAGATAACGGGCGGCCTTTTCAGCGATGCGGGAGAAAATCGGCCCGGCAACCAAGCCGCCGTAGTTCAATTCAGGTTTTGTTTGCGCACCATCTAGCACAACGAGTCCGACGAATTCCGGACGGTCTGCCGGCAAATAACCGCAAAACGAAACGACATACTGTCCTTTTTCGTAGCCACCGCGCGGATCGACCTTTTGGGCGGTTCCAGTTTTTCCGGCGATGATGAAACCGGGAACCGCAGCCGCGGCGGCGGTGCCACGATCGCTGACTACCCCGCGCAAGGCGGTTCCAATTTGGGTGGCGGTTTCTGGCGAGATGACCTGTCGCAGGGCAATCGGCGAAAGCGAGCTGACCGTTTTACCATCACTGGTAGTGATCGATTTCACGATCCGCGGCGTCATCAATTTGCCACCGTTGGCTACGGCGCACATAGCCGCGGTCATTTGCAGCGGAGTCACTCCGATTTCGTGACCCATCGGGATGTGAGTGATCGAGATTTTGCTCCACGATTGGGGCGACCGAATTAACCCGGGAATTTCTCCGGGTAGTTCGATTCCGGTCCTCTCGCCAAAACCGAAGCGCCGGATGTATTCGTAGAATTTTTGATCGCCGAGGCTGACGGCCAGTTTGGCCGCGCCGATGTTACTCGACTTCACCAAAATGTCTTTGACGCTCAGATCGCTAAAGGCGGCGTGATCGTGCAGCGCGGTGCCACCGTAATTCCAGACCCCTTTTTCGCAAAAAATGTAGGAATCGAGGCGGAACTTGTGCTCGTTGAGCGCGGCCGCGGCGGTGACAATTTTAAAGGTCGAGCCCGGCTCCATCATGTCGCAAATGGCGCGATTTTTCATTTGCTCGGGTTTCGCATCGGAGCGCCGATTGAGATCGAACGCCGGCCGGTTCGCCATGGCGAGAATTTCGCCGGTCTGCGGCCGCATTAGGATAATGGTCGCTTTCTTTGGCGAATACTCGCGCATGGCGGCGTCCAATTCGTTTTCGACAATGTTTTGCAGGTTCAAGTCGATGGTGAGATGCACTTGATAGCCATTGCGCTGGGCCCGCTCCTGGCCGCGGTAGAGCACAAGCTCCTGGCCGGCGCGGTTATGCTCGATGTAGCGATAGCCGTCCTGGCCGCGCAGATAATCGTCGAGCGAACCTTCCACGCCTTGGATGCCACGGTGCTCGAAGTCGGTGAAACCGATAACGTGACAGAGCATTACGCCGTTGGGATAAATGCGGGTTGCGTCCTGTTCGAAATAGATGCCGCGTAAATTTTTGGCGCGCAGTTTTTGTCGGAGCGAATCGGTGATTGCTTTCGGTACTTCGCGCTTCAGGACGATGTATCGACGGTCGCTATGGAGCTTCTCTGAAACGTCTGCGCGCGGAAGCTTCAATTCGCCGCTGACAAGATCGACTGTCGCCTCGACCTCGGTGAGATGAGTGGCGTCAGCCACCACCGTTTCCACCGGCACATTGTGCGCCAGGACTTCGTTGTTCGCGTCGAGAATCGTGCCTCGCTCGGCGAAGATGGGCTGCTTGTAAACGTGCTTTTCAGCGGCCAGTCCCGCGTACTGGTCGTGCTTGATCATTTGGAGATAGATCAAGCGAAACGAAAACGCGCTGAACAAGAGCACGAAGCCGAGGCAAACGATGGCGCATCTGGTTCGGCTGTTCCATTTCATCTCGCGCCTCGCTGATTGGAAACTGGTTGGACCGTGTCTTCCTGATTTCGCGCCGGCAAAGTCAGTCGAACAATGTTGTGTTCCGCAATCGGAATCATTTTTAGGTAGCCTTCCTTCAAACGGCGTTGCAATGCCGAGCGCGAAGTGAGCGCGGCAATTTGCGCGCTGGCCACTTCATTTTGCATCCGCAAATTGGCCACTTCGGTTTCGAGCGCTTTTTTGCGGTCGCCGAGATGATAAAGTTGAAGGGTCAGATAAACGTAACTCAGCCCCGTCAGCGCCAAGAACCCCGTCAACACGATCCAGCGCGCGAGCGAAGCGGCATTGACCGTGTTCCAATTTTTTCGGCGAGAGCGGTTCATCCAATTTTCTCCGCCACGCGCAATTTCGCGCTGCGCGAGCGCGGATTCATTCGCCGTTCATCTTCGCCCGGCTCGACCGGTTTCGGAGTAATCGCGCGCAAATCGTATTCCGGATTGCGCCGTGGGTCCGGCCATTCTGGTCGATCCAGCCACTCGCGACTGTGATCGCGGATGAAATTCTTCACGATTCGATCTTCGAGAGAATGAAAAGTGATGGCCGCGATCCGGGCTCCCGGTTCGAGTCGCGCGGTCAAAACCCGCATGCCTTGTTCGAGCGCGCCCAGCTCATCGTTCACTTCCATCCGTAACGCTTGAAATGCTTGCGTCGCGGGATGTCTCCGTCCGTAGCGACCGACGACTTTTTCGATCGCTCGGGCGAGCTGTAGCGTTTCGGTAAACGGCACATCCTTGCGCATCTTCACGATCAAACTGGCGATGCGGCGCGCGGCCGGTTCTTCGCCGAGGTCGCGGAACAAGCGGGTCAAATCTTCTTCGCTATAGCCGTTTACAATGTCCGCAGCCGTCAATGTCGATCTTGGGTCCATTCGCATATCGAGCGGACCATTCCGCATCATACTGAATCCTCGGACGGCATTCTCGAGTTGCCGCGAAGAAACGCCGAGATCGAGAAGAGCACCGCCGATTCTTTCAACGCCGAGTTCGTCGAGAATTTTGTCGGCATCGCGAAAGTTTGTTTGACGCAGGGTGACGCGGCCGCCGAAATGGGCGAGTTCCTCGCGCGCCTGTTCGATCGCATCCGGATCCTGATCGAGCGCGAGAATGTCCGCACCCGTTTTCAAAATCGCTTCGGCGTGACCGCCGCCGCCAACCGTTCCATCGACAACCAGCGAGCCGGGGTGGGGCGCGAGTAATTCCACTGCTTCGGCGGCCAGCACCGGGCGATGGTAAGTGAAATCTTCCATTTCCTGCGGCTCCTCTTCCAAAATAAGCGGACCAGTCGCAAACCAAACCGGACGCTCAAACAATAATGCGTTCGCGTTCACTCTGATTACAAACCAATGACGTTGGCGACGTGCTGATAAGTGGGCGTCTCCTCTTCGTGAGCGCGTTTTCGACGCTGCAAATTCCAAATTTCAAAGCGGCCGCGTCCGCCAACCAGCACGACCTCGCCTTTCAATCCCACTTTCTTGCAAAGGTCTTCCGGGAGAACGAGGCGGCCCTGCTTGTCGGCCGCGCCATGCTGCGCGCGGGAGTGAAGTTGTCGAAAAAAAATTCGTCGATCGCGTGCAGAAACGTTCGGGTCGGATTCGGCCGACGCGCTCATACGAGAAAATTCTTCAGGCGACATGACCAGAAGAAACTGGTGAGCCGCTTCCGGAAGAATGATGAATTCTTCGGCGTCACCGCGTCGCCAGCGCGCGGGAATGGTGATTCGGTTCTTCTCGTCGATGAAATGACGAAACTCGCCGGCGTAGAAGCGTTGGTCGGGCGTATGCATTGGCGGATGGAGAAGTTTGCCATTCTAACCCATTTTTCCCCACTTTTAACCACTTTCTGTGCCAGCCGTCAATAAAAATTAATTGCCCTCTTTGCCCCTGCTCCGCCCCCATTTAAACTGCGCTTCATCAACAATGTCGCGCCGTCTGATCTCAGTTGTTGTCGCCGCCGGTAGTCTCTCTTGGGCTCTGCCGATCATCGCCCAAATTCCCGAGTCGGGTTCAACTGACGCTGTTCGCGTGACCGTGAGTCTGAACGCCGACGGTTCGCGCACCGTTTATCAATTCGACAACGCCAAGCATGAAGCGATCGCGACGACAAGTGATTCTGACGGAAAACCGCGCGGCAAGATCGTCTATCAAATCGGTGATGCGGGTCGGTTCGTTAGCGGTGTTTTCTTTGGACCTGACGAAAAGTTCCTCTTCAAGAGCGTATATAAGTATGATGCGGCCGGTCTGCTCGAGCAGGAGACCCATCTCGCGAAAGATGACTCCGTGATAAACAAGATTGTTTACAAGTACAGCCCCGCCGGGAAGCAGATCGGTTATTCCGTGTTCGACCCGGCTGGAAAATTGGTTTCCGGAAGTACTTCGCCGCCACCGGCGGCAACGCCCAA
>CATPAT010000024.1 GCA_955652155.1 uncultured Chthoniobacterales bacterium
AAAGGTTTCTCGGTCGACGCACCACAACGGCAAAGTGCCATCCGTTTTTCGACTGGGAACTTATTGCCATCGCTGTCCATTAACTCTACTTCGCCCTTAACGATGTAAGGACCGTTCTTAATTGTTTCGATTGTCACCATGGCCGCAGTCTAACTGATCTCGGGCGCGGATGAAATGCTCTTCAACCTTTTGGTTCGTCGGCAATCTTCAGGACGATTTTGCCACGAGTATGGTGCGTTTCTGCCTGGACGTCGGCTTTGGCCGCGTCGGTCAACGGCAATACCTGTGAAACAACCGGTTTGATTTTACCGGCATCGATCAGGTTGGTGATTTCGGCGAGTTCAACTGCATTGGGATGCGATGAGAGATATGCGCCACGGATTCCGTGTTTCTTAAGTTCCGCTTCGTCGCAGCGAGATACGATCGTAATAACCATTCCGCCTTTTTTCACAACGCCGTAGGATCGCGCGAGCGTGTCGCGTCCTACCGGGTCGAGGACAAGATCGACATCGTGCGCGATCTCTTCGAACTTTTGTTTCGTGTAATCAATCGCGATATCGGCTCCGATTTGTTTCAACAAATCTTGGTTGGCCGTTGAAGCGGTGGCAATGACGTGGGCACCGCGCGCCTTCGCGATCTGAATGGCGAAACTTCCCACACCGCCCGACCCGCCATGAATCAAGACCGTTTGGCCGGCCTGAATCTTTCCGATGTCGACCAACGCCTGCCACGCCGTCAGCGCCGTTAACGGAACCGATGCAGCGTCGACGAAGCTGAGCGACTTTGGTTTGATCGCAGACTCGCCTTCGTTCGAGATGCAGTATTCGGCCCAGCCGCCGCCCCAGAGCAGATAAGCATAAACCGGATTGCCGACTTTGAGCTTGGTGACTTTCGCTCCGGTCTTCACGACGACTCCCGCCATGTCGTAACCGAGAATCAGCGGGAGATGCGTTCCAAATTCCTTCGCGAATTCGCCGTTCAGAATCAGCGGATCGGCCGGATTCACACCGCTCGCGATCATGCGCACGAGGATTTCGTTCTCTTTCGGCTCCGGAACAGGCATCTCCTCATATTTCAATACTTCCGGCCCACCATACTCATGCGCGACGATCGCCTTCATCGTCTTGGGCAAAGGTTGAGCGCCTGCAAGTGATAGAAATGCCAAGCCAACAAAAGCCGCTGCCATGATCGACCCAATCGCGCTCTTAAATCTCACGCCAGAAGACTCCTCGGTCCGAGCCAGACTGACAAGCTTGCCTGGACTGACAAGATTCTGGATTTGTCGGACTTTTCAGACAAACCTCCCTCCCATGTTCTGGAAAGCTTTCGCCTTCTCGATTGTCGTCGCCGTTTCTGCTCTGGCGCAAGACGCCAAGCATCCGTTCACGTTCGAGGACATGATGAAACTCAAACGCGTCGGCGCGCCGCAACCATCGCCTGACGGAAAATGGGTGGTCTTCGATTGCGAAGACGTCGATCTTGAGGCGAACACGAAGATCTCGCATTTGTGGATCGTGCCGGCCAGCGGCGGCGAATCGAAGCGGTTGAGTGAAACGCCAAATCACGAAGAACGGCCCCGCTTTTCGCCGGACGGAAAGCGCTTGATCTGGACGTCGAAGGCGACTGATCCAACGCAAATCTGGATGTGCGACTTTAACTCCGGAAGCGGAGTGCTGATTGGGAAACCTCATCAGGTCACCTCGATCTCAACCGGCGCCGACGGCGCGATCTGGTCGCCGGACGGAAAGAACATCGTCTTCGTGTCGTCGGTTTATCCGGATTGCAAAGACGACGGGTGCAACAAGCAACGCGACGAAGAGCTCAAGCAGAGCAAGGTAAAAGCGAAAATTTTCACACGATTGTTCTATCGGCATTGGAACGCGTTCACCGAATTCAAGCGCAGCCATCTTTTCGTTGTCCCCGCCGGCAGCGTTGTAGCGGCCGTTGTCTCAACGGCCGAACCAAATAAACAGGCGCTTGAGACAAGCGCCTCTACAACTCCGAGGGACTTAACGCCGGGCGATCACGATGTACCGCCGTTTCATCTTGGCGGGCAGGACATGTATGCGATTTCGCCGGACGGCCAGGAGCTCGCTTACACGAGCAATATCGACGAGGTCGAAGCGACGAGCACGAACAACGAAATTTTCACCGTGCCCATTGTAGCTGCCGCCGTATCTGGCGGCAGTCCGCCGCCGCCCAAAAAGATTTCCACCAGTCCCGGTGCCGATTCGACGCCGCTCTATTCGCCGGACGGAAAATATCTCGCCTGGAAATCGCAAGCTCGCGACGGCTTCGAAGCGGATAAATGGAATTTGATCGTGCGTGAGCGCGAAACGGGACGAATGATCACGGCTACTGAGAAGTTTGATTATTCGGCCGGCAACTTCCTTTGGGATAAGGCCGGATTACTTTTCTTCACCTTTGAGCGTCATGGCGAAGAGCCAATCGGTATGGCATCGGTGTTTGTCGCCGGCAGCGGTGTTCTTTGAGACGGCGCTAAGTGGGCCGACGTCACGAAAGGTGGATTGCACGATAGCAGTCACGCGGATGACTTGGTGATGCACTTCACAGCTCAGAATAATTTTCTGTACTTCACAAAAAGCTCGATCAGAGCGCCGAATGAAATTTGGCGGATTGATTTGGGCCCTGATGAGCCGGTCGTCTCCGGTGCTCCCGAGATTCCCCATCAGGTCACGCACATGAACGACGCGCTGTTGTCGCAGATCAACATGCTGCCGTTGGAATCGTTCACGTTCAAGGGCGCGAATGACGAAGAGGTTCAGGGTTTCATGGTCAAGCCGCCGGGATTCGATCCGAACAAGAAATATCCGCTCAAGTTTTTGATCCATGGCGGGCCGCAAGGGGCGTGGGGAAATTCGTGGACGTATCGCTGGAACGCGGAGTTGTTCGCGGCGAACGGCTACGTGGTGGTGATGATCAATTTCCATGGCTCGACCGGTTACGGGCAGAAGTTTACCGATTCGATCAGCGGCGATTGGGGCGGCAAACCGTATGTCGATCTGATGAAGGGGCTCGATTACGTAGAGAAGACCTATCCGTTCATTGACAAGAACCGCGAGGCGGCGCTCGGCGCGAGCTACGGCGGTTACATGGCGAACTGGTTGTTAGGCCACACCGATCGTTTCAAATGCATTGTGTCGCACGACGGCATGTTCGACAGCGAATCGGCCTACGGGACGACGGAAGAGCTTTGGTTCAACGAATGGGAATTTAAAGGCCCGCCCTGGAAAAATCGCGAACTGTATCGGAAATTTTCGCCGCACCTGTTCACGGACAAATTCAAAACGCCGACGTTAGTCGTGCACGGCCAGAACGATTACCGCCTCGACGTGAGCGAAGGATTTCAGCTCTTCACCACGCTGCAGCGATTAAAGGTGCCGTCGAAGATGTTGTATTTCCCGGACGAAGGTCACTGGGTGCTCAAGCCGCAGAATTCACGGCTTTGGTATAAAACGGTGAACGATTGGGTCGACCAATGGTGCCGCAAATAGTTGGAGGGACGACCTCCGTGCCGTCCTCCTGATATCTGGACGCGAAGGAGCGCGTCCATCCGAGCTCGGGCGATTGAGGCCAATTGTCCCTACCTTTAATCTTGACTCTTGTGGTTGGTCAGGCTGAAAACGGCCGCATGAAAAACCTAACTGCGATAGGTGTTGTGTTTCTCGCGAGTTCGGGGGTCCTTAGTGCGACGGAATCGCCACGGGAAAAAAGTGGCAAGGTCGAGATCAAGGATGATTTCGTTGTGGTGCATCCTGGGACAAAACTGTCGAAGGCAGATGCCAAGGCGCTGAACGGTGTGCTGAAGAAGTACGACAAGTCCCTTTACAAGATCCAGATCTACAAGAACGGCAAAGTCACCAAAACGTTGGGCACGCTGAACGACATGTATATCGATCAGAAAGCGGTCGCCGATTTAGCGCAAGCAAAGACGAGCGGGCAATCGGAGCGTGCGATTCAGCTGATTGCTCCCGCCGCCGGCCCGCAAAAAGGCGTGACGGCAAATCCGCAAAGGACCGCGATGGGCCAGCCGATGCCAACCGGTCCGCAGCAGCCAACATCTCCAAAACCTACCGGACCACAGCAAACACCAACTACTAAGGACAAACCTCAGCAGAGCACAACCCAGTCACAACAAACCAATCA